>JAAYRJ010000022.1 GCA_012518845.1 Clostridiaceae bacterium | reverse complement strand
TGTCATACGTCTTAAATCCAATAAGACCCAAATCACCTATCAAAATATAATCTTTCATCATTTCTGATAATGATTGAGAGTTGTCTGCAGGTTGACCTTGCAAACTAAAGGAACGATATAATTCAACATCCAAATCAAGTGTAACTTTTTGGACATAATCGATACCTTCACTACCAACAATCAACAATCTCTTACCATTACGATTTAATACAAGAATACTCTCTTCCCATCTTACATCGTAGCCAGTGAAATAATGAATGTTTGAAAAGTGTTCTCTGTCCGCATAAATAACTACAGTAGAAAAATCAGCAGTATCAGGATGATTCCAAAATTTTTCGATCCTATCTTCGTAATCCTTTGTTGTGTACACAGGAAACTCATCATAATTCAGCTCTCTTGGCTCATCCCAAAATTTTGTGTCAATCTTCTTAAAAGTAATCATTAATTTCTCCTTTTCTAATGTTTGCTTCTGTTAACTCAACTCAAAAAAGAGGTCTATAATACCTCTGGCACAGTAGTTTCACCAACAAACAGGGTACCCCCCCTAAGAAAGAAACAAATCAGATCTAATGAATAGTATAACATTAAAATCTTAATTGTCCTCGCTGTCTCTCTAAAAACCTTAACAAATTTGGTAAAGACAGAGATGGAAATCAGAAGTTTCAATGAAGGTGTATTATTACCTAATTTCACCTATACTGCTATCCAGTTCCCATTACATAAGCATTTCAACTTCTATCTTTTTAAGGAAGCAATTATCCCATCGTGCTTTTTTATCATTCAGTTACCAAGACAAAAGACACTGTATAGCGGCATGGTAATAAGGTTATCAACTTTACCAAAATTTTTATTTGAAACTCTAATACCTATAGCATCATATTTTTCTTGGAACTTCTTCAAGCTATTATAACTTGTCCCTTTACCACTTTTAACTTCTAAACCAAGGACATCACCATCTTTATTTTGAATTACAAAATCTAATTCTGTGTACTGATTAGGTTGCCAATAAAAAATTTGAAGTTGATTAGCTACTAGGCTCTGTAAGATATAGGTTTCTGCAACTGGCCCCTTCTGTGTCCCTAAGATATTTTCATCTACTAATATTTTTTCTAAAGGAACATTAAGCAAGCGACCATACAAGCCAACATCAAGTAAATACAACTTAAAACTTTTGTCATCTTTGTAGGAAATTAATGGTATTCTACCTACTTTTACTTTCTCCACTCGATTAACAATTCCTGCCATGGATAGCCAGTGGATAGGATATTGGTACTCTTTGCTTCTACCATGTTTCTTAATCACACTATATTGGAATTTTCGATTATCTTTACTTAATTGTTGGGGAATGCTGTTCCAAATATCTACTAACTTTGGAGAATCACTGGTATCTGCATATTTTGCATATCTGCAATATAAGCATTAATAATAGATGATTGAATTTTCTTAATATTTGAATAATCGTTATGTTCAATAAAATCTTTAACAACTTCTGGCATACCACCTACAATCAAATATTTTTTGTACTCCTCCATTGCCACATCATGAAGCGGAAATCTTTCTAATTTGTCATAGGAGTCTCTAATCGCATTAGCGAGATTCTCCTTCCCTTGAGCATGAAGAAATTCCTCAAAATCCAAAGGATACATTGTTAACATCTCTACTTTACCAACTGGAAAAGAATACTCATTTCTATTTACATGAATGCCAAGCAATGAACCGGTTGCAATTAGATTATAATTAAATTTACTTTCTTCAAAGTATTTTAAACTAGTCAAAGCTCTTTCACTGGTTTGGACCTCATCAAAAATAATTAAAGTGTTATCGTCTATTTTCGTTTCAAATAAAATTTCAATTAAGGAAATAATATATTCTGGATT
>JAAYRJ010000226.1 GCA_012518845.1 Clostridiaceae bacterium | reverse complement strand
TTTTCAAGATCAAGTATCTTTTTAAATTCATTGTTGTAATTGATATGTCGATTTTTGATCGCTTCAATTATTTTGGGATATTCTTTCAATTTATATCTTACTATGGCCATGCCCTTTTGAGCTGAACGAACATAATTAAGAGGTTTGCTAAGTATCACCACAATCCGCTCATAGCCCAAATCGATGGCTCGTTGTACCGGAATAGAATCTGCAAGTCCCCCATCAAAACAAGGTTTCCCATCAATAAAGATGGGTTTGGCTAGAACAGGAATTGCTGAGGATGCCGCTAGAACACGATAATCGTTTACCTTAAAATCATTTTTCGAAAAATAAACAGCCTCTCCTGTATCTGCATTGGTGGCAACTATTTCAAACAAGCTAGGATTTGCCATCATGGTCTCGTAGTCTAAAGGATCCTGACCATCAAGATTAGAAAGACCTCCGTAGATATAAGATAGACCAAGTAAATCACCTGTTTTACGTACAGACTCCAAACCAAAAAAATCAGATTCACGCGCGTAATCAATATAAAAACGTAAGTTTCTCTCCCTGCTCTTTTCTATCTACCATAAGTTTTTTCTAAATATGTGGGATCACGCAGAATTTCTTGTTTATTTTCTTGATCTCTTGTATCAAGAATAATCTCTCCTTGATTAAAAACAAGTAGACGGTCTCCATATTCAGCAGCATATGTTAGATCATGGGTGACCATAATTGCTGCAATTTTGTCCATATCAATAATCTGTTGGGTTAGCTTCATGATCGTATCTGCAGCCTTAGGATCTAATGCAGCTGTATGTTCATCTAAAATCAGATAATCTATCGGTGAAACAGTTGCCATTAATAGAGCAACTGCTTGCCTTTCGCCACCAGAAAAAGATCCTACTTTTTCATCCAATTTATTTTCTAAATCAAGCTTAAACACACTTAGTCTTTCTTGAAGCGACTTGCGTTGTTCGGCTTTTACTGCAAAACCAAAATTATATGGTTTGTTTTTATTTTCTGCTAAGGCTAGATTTTCAATCAAAGTAAGTGATGAAGCAACACCTGCTGCCGGATCTTGAAAAACCCTACCTATCTTTTTATATCTTTTATATTCGGGCTCATAGGTTATGTCCTCATTGTCAAGCGTAATTTGACCTTTTTCAGGCCGAATCGAACCACAGATCAAGTTTAAGAGAGATGTCTTGCCAGAACCATTACCCCCAATTATTGTTACAAATTCATCACGAGGCAAACTCAAGTTTAAATTATCAAAAATTCTTTTTTCATTGATGGTTCCAATATTATATGTTTGTTGAATATTTTTTAACTCAAGCATAAGCCACCTTATTTTCTTCATCACGACTTGCAATTAATACTATGAACAAAATGACTGCAGTTAAGAGTTTCATGCTCTGGGCAGAAAGTCCTAAAGCAATTGCTAGTGCTACTACACCTTTATATAATACCGAACCAAATAATGCTTTAGTAGTGGGGGCTAAACGTTTAATCCTATCAAAAACTTTGAGACCAATAATAACACTAGCCAGACCCATCACCATCGTTCCAGTTCCCATCGATATTTCAAAAAATCTTTGTTGTTGACCGACAATAGCTCCTGATAAAGCTACAAGTCCATTTGCTATAGCTAGGCCAAGTACTTTAACTTTATCAGAATCTACAGCTAAAATTGTAGCTATATTTTGATTGTCCCCTACAGCCCTAAGCAATAAACCTGATTTTGTTTTTAAGTAAATATCTAAAGCATATTTACAAAGTAAAACTATTGGCAGAGCAATCAGAATCACACTAAATGGTGTAATAGCCTCAGGCAAGAGGCTATTTGATTCCGTATTAAAAATCGTACTCTGTTGAAAAATAGGTAAATTCGCTTGACCCGCTATCGTCAAATTAATTGTATAAAGACCTGTCATCGTAATAATTCCCGAAAGCAAATCTTTGATTTTAAATTTAACGTGGATTATACCTGTAACGAGGCCAGCAACTACTCCTGCCAAAAAGGCGGGAATAAGACTTAGCCAAGGATTAATTCCCATACTAATTAATTTAACAGTTACTGCAGCACCCAAGGGAAAACTAGAATCTACTGTTAGATCAGGAAAATTTAAAATTATATATGTAATATAAATACCAATTGCTAAAAGTCCATACAGTAGACCTTGTTCTAAAATACCTATTAAAATGTCCATACTCTGCCTTTCGTTATTACCTAAACTTTAGACATTATGTCTTACAAATTATTGTTCAATATTTTCAAAAACTTCTTTTGCTCTATCTAATAAATCTTCTGTCAATTCAATATTTAATTTATCTGCTGCTTCTTTATTTAGATAAAGATAAGATTCTGAAATAGTTTGAAAAGGCATTTCAGATGCTTCCTGTTCTCCTAATAAAACTTGCGCTGCCATCTTACCTGTGTCTTGTCCTAAGACTATATAATCAAGGCCTTCAGCTGCCAAACAGCCAATTGCAACTTGTTCTACTTCAGAACCAAAAACTGGAATATTTTGAGCATAGGCTTTATCTAATATTAGTGGCAATGAATTAACAACTGTATTATCGGTTAAATTGCTAAGACAATCCACCTTTTTGAGAATATTATCAGTTGCAAGTGGGATATCTGCAGAAGTTGATACACCAACCGTCTCAAGCTCAAAATCATATTTGGGAGCCAATTCTTCATAAATTGCAATCGTTGATTCGGAATTTGTTTCACTTGTTGTGTAAAGAATACCAATCGTTGATGCATCGGGCATAATCTCACGGATCATTTTGAGTTGAGCTTCTACTGGTAGAGCATCACTGGTTCCAGTTGAATTACCTAGGGGATTACCTTCACTATCTGCTAATTCAGCCATAATAGGATCAGAAACAGCAGTATAAATTACAGGGATATCTGTTCCTGCTGCAGCATTATAGGCATGCATGGCGGAAGGAGTTGCAACTGCCATGATCATGTCATATTTTTTGCCTACAAAATTATCCGCAATTTGAGCTGCTGTCGCCATGTCTGCATTAGCATTTTGATAATCAATAGTTAAATTTTCACCTTCAACAAAGCCTTCTGCAGCAAGTCCTTCTAGAAATCCTTGTCGACAATTGTCTAAAGAACCATGCTCAGCAAATTGAGAAATACCAATTGTGAAATCTCCGTCTATCAATTGGCTGTTAGCAGTCTGTTCTTCTGATTGGTTAGAACTACTCGTATCAGTTGAACATGCCGCACCGATTACAAGTGTTAAACAAAGAAATAGGCTTAATAAAATCTTTTTAAGACCCTTGTTCTTAAACTGGTAGGTTTTTGCATTCTTGCCATTTGCTACTGTTTCATTCTTTTGGTTTGTTTTGTACATTTTTCTGTTCCTCTCTTTAACAATGTTTTGTACTGTTGTCAGAGGCATAAAAAAAGACCTCTGTCCAAATATGGGACAAAAGTCAATAACTTCTGTGGTGCCACCCAACTTCATTGCTATAAAAGCAATGCACTCTCAGTACTGTCATACTTTCCCTGCGATAACGGACAGGTAAACCGTCGAGTATTACTCGGCTATCAAGCCTTTCCCCTCGCCCTCAAAAGCCCATTCAACAAACACTCTTCACTCCGATCTCAGCAACTCGGAACTCTCTGTCCCAAGAGGATATTTGTTTACTCTTCTTTTTCAAAGGTTTAGCTATTTAATTGTAAAAGAATGATAAATCGTAAAATTTCTTTTGTCAAGTGAAATTTTTCTCTAAACCAATGAATCTTTCACCCTAGAAGATCGTTAATTAATCAGTGAATATTTCACCCCCTTTGACTTGCTAAGAAGCTTTAGCATCAGCAAGTAAGAATTTTTGAATAAGCTCATAAATAACTTTGGG
>JAAYRJ010000021.1 GCA_012518845.1 Clostridiaceae bacterium | reverse complement strand
CTATTTCTTTTTTCTGTTACCTTGATCTTTGATGAAACTTTGCTTTGAAATTAATTTTTTATTTTAATTTCTTCTGCCAGTTTGCATTTCAGATCTCTTTTTCATTCATCTTTAGTTAACAGAGCCTTAAGATGTGTTAATAGAAAAGATTAACAACACCTGTAATCTAACAAGGCTTTATAAAGATAAAAGTAAATACTTGTTATATTCTAGTAAAACTTTTCGTTTATATTTACATTTAATTGATTTAAAGGACTTTTCGCTGTGCTTCCCTTATTGAAAAATATTCTTAAAATGCCTGTCGTTTTGACCTTAGATGACCTTTAATTCAAATTCAAATAGGTTAAATAATTTTAAAAGCACTGCTAGGTAAAGTCCAAAAATAAGAAACTATTACTAACAGTGCTTATTTCTATTGAATATAGTTAGAAGTTAACGCTTGGTTCTTAATTTACCAGTGCTGTAGGCCTCAATTAGACCCTCTAGGTCTTTAATTTGTGCTTTTATCTCTGCACCTTCATCTGTGTCCACAATGCGCAAACGATATGGCATCTCTCTAACTACATGGATTTCAGGAATGTAAGAGCCACTCTCATAAACACCTTCAATTTGATGATGCTCTGCTAAGGCTAATTCATGTGAAGTAAAAATTAGTGTATAACCAGCAATTCCAGTTGTGGATTGATAAGGTTTAGAAAGACCACCATCGATAACAAAGAGCTTGCCATTTGCTCTAACAGGTGTTTCACCATCCTTGAGCTTAACTGGTACATGACCGTTGATAATTCGGCAAAAATCCCTGGTTAAGCCAAATTCTTCCAGAATCATAGTAGCTCCCTCTACTTCTTTAGAAAACTCGTAATAAGGATTTTTTTTCTCAACATGTAAGCTTTTATCTGCAATAAAATAACGTTCAAAGGTAGCCATTTTATCTTTACCAAAGAGAGGTGATTTTTTACCACACCAGAGATACCACATCAAATCTAAACCCTGGTTTCTCTTTTTGGAATGACGTGGGCTAAACCAAGCATCTCGAACCTTTTCGTATATATAATCCATTAATGCTTTGCCTTTAAGTTTCTTACCATTAAGATTAACAACATCTAGATTACCTTTGTCATCCATAGGTATACATCCATGATATAAAAGATTATGGTTATGAACTTTGTACATGCTTCCAACTTGATAAACGAAATCAATATGTTTTTGAAGGCGCATAGATGAAGCAAAAGATATCTTGAGAGATGCTAATAAATCACTTTCTTCTGGACTTAAAGCTAGTGGATCTTTAGGATCAATTGTAGGGAAATTAGTGTCTAGCAAAGGATATTCTTTACCATTTTCAATATAGACATTCTTTTCAAAGTCTACTTTTTTAAGAACATTACGATTATCCATGTGGAAATCAGGATTTCTTTCTAATAGTTGACCTTCAAGTTTCATTTCCATAATAGCTACCATTTTTTGCATTTTTGCAGCTATTTCTGGATCTATTCTAGCAATTTGAACGTCTTCAAAAGAACGAGGAATAAATCTTTCACAAGGATCATCTGCATAAACTTGAGTAGCATAGCTATATAATGGTCTTAAGTTAATACCATATCCATCCTCTAGTACATCAAAGTTATTATAACGGATTGCAATTCTAATAACTGACATAATTGCAACTTCAGACCCAGCCGCTGCAGCCATCCAAATAATATCATGATTACCCCATTGGATATCTACATTTGGATACTCCATCAAAACATCCATTATTCTGTCAGGTTCTGGGCCTCTGTCAAATATATCACCAATAATGTGGAGCTCATCAACAGAAATACTTTGAATCATTTCACAAAGAACAGTTATAAAAGACCGACCAGCATTATGTTTGATAATCGCATTAATAATCGCCTGATTATACATATCACTGTCTTCTTCATCAACAATTGTATTGAGTAATTCATGGATAATAGCCCGATAAGCCTTAGGTGTCTTTTCTTCAACTCTTTGTAAAGGATACTTTGAGGAAACATATTTCAACAAGTCTATCAAGCGAAAAATGGTAATTTTGATCGTTTCGTCTGTTAGTTGTTTGGCTTCTTCCATTTTATCTAGAGCAAGTCTAGGGTTAAAAGTAAGAAAAGCTAGATCATTTTGTTCCTCTTCTGTGAGACTTCTATGAAAGAGGGTTTTAATTTTGTTTCTGATACTTCCAGAAGCAGAGTGTAAAAAGTTAATAAAAGCATCTGCTTCACCATGTAGATCAGAAAAGAAATACTCAGTACCTTTTGGTAAAGAAAGCAGGGTTTCAAGGTAGACAATTTTACCCCTAGCATCTTCAATAGTTGGGTAGTGCTGACTCAATAACTCCAAATGTTTTGCATATTGATATTCTTGCATATCTTTTCTCCATTTCTGTATTAGCTTCCTAGGTTTTTGGTTGCATTTTCTCCTATATAAAAGGCGTGCTATCAACACGCCTTATATATTTCTATTTATTCGTCTTTGTTTTCAGATGAAAAATCCTGTTTGTTTTCATTTGATGATTCAGTTTGATCCTGTGTTTCATGTATATCTGGTTGCCTATCTTCTTCGTCTTGAGAACCTTCTGTGCCTTCTTTTTGAACTTCTGGTTCGATTACATTTCCTTGATCATCCTTGCCGAGCTCAGAAATATATTGGTTATCTACACCTGTTAAGGGCTTGAAATCAACAGCATATTCTTGATAAATTGCTTCAAATTCTGGACCTTCTATTTTTTCTTTTTCTAACAACCGTTTGGTTACATTTT
>JAAYRJ010000225.1 GCA_012518845.1 Clostridiaceae bacterium | reverse complement strand
CTCTATTATCAGAACAAGAAACTGCATTGGAAAAATTGAGTATTGATAATAAATCTAATTTTTCTGAAACTTCAGATAAAGTATTCAAAATATGTTTTCCGGGTTTGATTTCTGAGGAGTGGTGTCACTTAGAACTACTTACCGCTATTAAAGATATTGAGTTAGAGTATGTACTTTGTGGACCTGCTCATAAGGATTATTTTGAAGAAATGAAAAAACATCCTGCGTGGAAAAAAGTTAACTATCAAGGCATAGTTTCTCGGGCACAAGTAAGAACATCTATTAATGAAAGTAATCTAGGAATGGCCTTATGTAGAAAGCTACCTAATACAGATTACGATATTGGGACATTGGGTAATACAAAATTATTTGAATATATGTTACAGAAACGTCCAGTTTGTTGTACAAACTTTATTTTATGGGAAGAAATTGTCACTAAATACAATTGTGGAATATGCATTGAGCCTGATCAACCGGATCAAATTGAAGAGACGATTCAATGGTTTATTAAACATCCTGAAGAAGCTAAACAAATGGGAGAACGAGGCTACAAAGCTGTGCTCAATGAATACAATTGGAGTACACAAGAGAAAACATTATTAGATTTTTATTCTAAGCTTCAAAAATGAAAAATATAGAACTTTAAGGATTATTGAGGAGCTCGTTAAAAATAGCTAGAAGCTTTTCTGTCAATATTGGGTAATCATATTCTTGAGCTACATTATGTGCTCTGTTGCTCATTTCTTCATATTCATCTGCCGGCAGTTTGACCAAAGATTGAATCGCATTAAAAATGGTCTCGGGTTCTTGATCTTGACATTGAATACCACAGTTATTTTCTTCAACTAAAGAATATCGACTTTTTACTGTAACTAATACAGGTTTAGCTGCTGCTAGATATTCAAATAATTTGTTTTGACTCATACCATATTTATTAATATCAACATTTTTAGAGTGTAATAAAGTTAGATTGGCATTCGAAAGTATAAATGGAATATATTTTTTTTCAACCCGCCTTTTGAAACTGACATTTGAAATATTATTTTCTTTGCATAGTTTTATTAGCATATCTTTTTCTGTACCATCTCCATAAATTAGAAACTTAATAAATGGCAATTTAGCTTGGCATAGTTTTGCGACTTCCAGAATAATATTTAACTTATAAGCACTTCTAATTGAACCTGTAAAAATAATCTTAAATTTTTTTTGCTCTAATAGTTCTGGATCATTTAATTTATGATGTCGTAAATTCCTTTGAAATCCAATAAGATCAATACCATTATTGACTTGAGTAATTTTATCAATGCTAATTTGATTCTCCCATCCTTTATCTCGAATATAGTCTTTACCTCCAGCCATAGTAAATATTATTCGGTCTGCCTTTTTATATAGTTGTTTTTCCATGGCATATAATGCCTTTATAGCAAGATTATTTTTGGAAATCCTTTGATTATATTCCGTTATTGAGAGAGGCCATAAATCTCGTACTTCAAACACAGTTGGAATATTTCTCTTTTTAGCAAATCGCATTGCAGTATAGCAACAAAAAGGGCTTGGCGAAGAAGTATAAATTATGTCCGGATTTTCGCCTGTTTTAAGAAGTTTTTTCATTACTCTGACACAATTTATAGAAAAATCCACCATGTTGTATATTCTACGCCAATTGTTTTTTTTGTAACTTAAAGTCCTTACGAAAGTGTAAGTTACATCATCTATTTTTTTTTCAGTAATCAGTTGATTGCTTTCAGTCATGCTGACTTGTGTATTATGGATTTGACTAGACGTGATAATTCGAACATTATGTCCCATCTTAGTTAAGTATTTGGAAAAATAATAATGCCTTACAATTCCCCCATAACTGGGCGGTGTCGAATAATTATTTATTATCCAAATGTTCATAAACATACACT
>JAAYRJ010000224.1 GCA_012518845.1 Clostridiaceae bacterium | reverse complement strand
TGAGAAAATTGCTGCGCTGCATCCCCCTACATGCCCCTCACTCATAAGGGAAGGTATATGCCATGGTTATTGTAAAGAGAGCGTTTGCAAGAAAAATGAAGATCCCCTATCTATTTGTACGACTCCCAGCTCAGTGTGGCTTGAAAAGATTACTACTGAACCTTTAACAGGAATAGATGTAGACAACATATGTGAAAGCATTGGAACAAAAGAAAATTTCGTCCGTGCCTTTTTCCAATTAAAGCATTATCATGAATACGAGGATGCACTATTCTTCGATCCTTTTGACTTTGAGCATTTTGAAAAACGCCTTGATGAAAATTGTGAATTGTTAGCCAGGATTGTATATTTAAAACATGAAATTCCTTTTTTGGGCTACTCATCCGTTAAACTTCCAAAGAAAATAAACGATTCAAGATTATTAGAATACCGGACAATGTCATACTCGACTATTTATGATCAAGTGCCGATCCAAGCAATTTTTAATATTGTTGCTCCCATGTTAGAGCAGAAATTTCATCAGGCTTCTTACGGTTATAGATGGAACGCAGATGCGAGTGATCATTATAGGATATTTCAGGACTGGAAAGAAGCATATCCGCGCTTTAGAAAGAGCGTTATGGCTGCACTTAGTCAAAATCCTAACGGTTTTCATGTTTGCTGTGATATTAAAGGTTTTTATGATCATATACGGCACGATATACTATTTGAGGAACTCCGTAAATATAACCTTGACCAGCACGTTTGTAGGGAAATTGAACGTATAGTTGGGGCCTATACCCTATCCACGGAAAAAAACTGTGGGTTGCCACAAGGCCCGGCATTTGCCCGTTTACTGGCGAATCTTTATCTAAACGATTTTGATTATTTCGTCTCAGAAATGTCGGTTGCTTACTTTAGATATGTGGATGATTTTGTGATTGTATTCAAAAAAAAGAACGAAGCAGTTGAGGGATTAGAAAAGGTTGCAAGGCGCCTAGAAAAGCTTGGTTTGGTGTTGTCTGAAGATGAAGAAAAAGCGGCATATATAGAGTTGAACTCTGAGACTACACATGTTACGAAGACCCTTGACAAAATTCATTATGGTGTCCTTGAGTGTACCCGACGCATGGACTATCTCGCGCCTAGTGCGGTAAAAGATTTCTCCCAAGCAGTAGAGCGTCATAGCATTTCGCCAGTTACGCTTGAACAAATTGTAAAGATTAATGATTATCTTCCTTCGCTGTTATACATAGCTACAAGGAGATCGATCAGTAAATATATACCAACAGAAAAGGTAATTGGCATTATAGAGTTTCTTATTAAACACAAATGGTTCTATCCAAAAAGGCTTAAAACTATTTTTTATCGTATTCTTGATATGCAGCCAGACGAAGATCATTTGCGCAAATTATTCCGATTATTAGAGCCCGCGCATAAGGTTTATTTTATACTCAGTGTATTTGGGTGTTGGCGAACCCAAAATGAACACCAAGAGTTACTTAAAAATCTGACTTTAGATTCGCTCAAAGAAGAGGATACACATGTGCTAGGATTTGCAATTGCGATTGCGGATAAGCTCGAAATAAAAATCGAGGTTAACAGTGAGTACATTGAAAAAATAAACTCTCAAAGCAAAGACTATTTTTGCATGCTTAAGTGGTTATCGAATCTAGATTATCTTAATGAGACTGATCATGAACGTGATAGAATTAGGGGAATGATAAAAACATCTGGTCCAGCCTTAATTAAAAACTATTTGTTTACCAATATCAGGAAATTCCCTTCTACGTATCTTGACAGTCTATTTTTAAGGAGGCTATTACAGAACGGTTGTATTTTACTTATCCCTGCAGCTTGTTCATTGCTTGCTAATGCTACAGATAAAAGTGAGCTATTTAACGAACTAATGAAATTTTGTTTATCCCGTTTCGAATATAAATCTTTGGTAGTCTCCCTTATTAATAAAAGAATCCACGTCAGAATAGAAGGAGCAAATCAGCTAGAGATCGAAAATCTAAAATGCCTTTTTGGAGAAGTAGAAGATGAAGATATAAAGGTTTCTATTTTGAATGCTGTTGATCGGTATGCTCATATATCGCGGTTGGATTTTGCAAAAAATCACAAACTTATCAAAAGCTATAATGGTTGCCTTTTCTTCGAGGCTCTAGATAAATCTGGGGAATATGACTACATAGAGCTCATACCAGAGGAAATCATCCGTGGAAATTTCAAGGGTGATCTTGATAGTTTTAAAAACATCTTGTATGATTTTGCGGAAAAAGCAATAATCCCAAAGGTTGAGGTTTCCTATTGCATCAAAGAGAAATTGGCGGAGGTTAAATACAAAACAGGAGAACACCTAAAAGTACTTTGTTCGTCTAACTTTATATTCAGTCAAGACAACCCTGAGTCAATAAGGGGTGCTTTCAAATTATCGGCGGAGTTGTTTCGGAAGTCCCTCTATTTCTTGCGACACACTGGTAGAATACCGTACATTAAAATTGGTTATATTATGGTGGATGAGTATAATAGTACAGCAGTTTTTCGCGCTGTAGGCAAATCACTTTGTTCATCTCATGTCATTGAGGGTGCAACTTTCGGGAACGAAGAAACTGATATTTCAAAAATGATTTCACTTTTACTTGAATCTCTTGTGTTTAAAGAAAGAAGGGTGTTTGATGCCTTTGCAAAGAGCAGACCATATTCAGGTCTCAACGCATTTCTGGTATTGTTTATTCAAAGAATGAGATTCAAAGATCCCAGTCGTCGTTATTCTTGTTCTCGATTTTGCTATTTGGTTGAACAGCTGTTTCGAAAAGACGAACCATATCACATGGATAATTGGGAGGCTACAATTTATTTACGGGAGCGTCTAAAGGGTGCGCTATCTAGATTAAGTCCAAAAATGATAACTTGGTACGGAATTTGTGCCGCTCTAAATGACCATCTCAGTGATCACCTGTTTACAGTATGCGGAAATAATGCTTTGTATAATTACCCATTCCGAAATCGTTTATTTCTTTTGGGTAGGGGTAGTGGCTCGCTACATATGCTGTCTAAATACCTATTAGAACTTGCTTTATCGCGTGAAGATATATCTGATAAAGATGAAATGGATACAGCGTACTTGGATTTGCTAGAACTCCTTCTACTTTATGCTTTAGTCTGCATAGAGATTGCCTCCATTGCAAGGGTACAACAATCAAAAGATGTGCGACACAATTTGCTTTCTTTGTTGGAAAAACAAAATGATATTCGGATTGTAGCCGGTGATACAGCAAAGGATTTTAAATCTATTGACATTGCATCTCTTTTTATAGGTCTTCCTGAGAATTCAGAATATGAAATAATCAGCAGGTTATCGCTTAGGTTGCTTTCTTTAAAAGCCCTGTTCGCACTGTGTGAAGTTATTGTAGGTGAAAATTCAATAGAAATTAAAAAGCCTAAAAAGATGAGTGAAATAGTATATTGCAGGCTTGCTTATGTATGTCTAGTACAAATACCGGATTGCGAGAGTGGCATTGAAGCGATGCTGAAAGATGTATTACTAGCACTTCGTAACAACGAAGACTTTTCTAGACTTCAACTTGACAAAATGCGTAACATTGTTGATACACTGCCTTATGATTTAATGAAAGCGAAAAGATCGGTGCGCTATTTGCGATATTATGGACAGGCTGATGGTAAGATGTTTCCACCAATAATAAGATGTAAAAGAGCAGCGCTATGTGGATCAATGCTAGTTAAAGAGCGTACT
>JAAYRJ010000223.1 GCA_012518845.1 Clostridiaceae bacterium | reverse complement strand
TCCTGTTATCCAATGTAAAAACGATCCGATAAAGAACAAATGTTCTTTTTGAAGTGAAATAAAAGGCACTTTTTGAAGTGCCTGTTTTAGAATGTTAGCAAAAATCACTAATTTTGTACAATGATTATTTTCTCTTTCCGGCTGTCCAAGAATGACCACAATTAAGACAAGTAATTTTGACTTTCTTAGAAGAACTGCCTCCTAAAATAGCTCCAACTGGACCAGCCACAGCATTACCTACAATAGCCCTTCCGATACTTAGCTTTTTGCCATCAGCTGTTAATTGATCTCCATTGCATTTTGGGCAAACGATTTTTTCAGGAGACTTCTGTTTTTCTTGCTTTTGCATTTGACTTTCTCTTAATGTTTGTAATTGTTTTGCTTGATTTCCCTTAACTATTGCCAAACAGTCCGTGCAATATATTCTTTTATTTGTGTGCAAATGTTTATCTGTGGAATCCTTAAAAGGTTTGTTGCACCGTTCGCAATCACTTGTTTTTTCGTATTTTTCATCCGCTTTTTTCTTATTACTGTTTGCGATAATTATAATTATTATAGAGATGATACCTAAAATAATGATTGTTTTTATTAATGTATTCATAATGTTTCCTCATTTTAGAAGTTTGATCATTCTTCAATTTCATTAACAGTATACGATCCTGTTTCTAGGTCTATAACAATATCTTTATTGTTTTCTAGCCCATCTATTGCGGCTATTGATTTTATTCTCATTATTAAAGGTTTTGATTCATCTACACGTTCAAAGTTTAAGATTACTTCCATAGTGTCATTGTACCTGATTCGTTCTTGAGCACCCGGGCTTGTTATATCAATCTCTCCCACTTCTTTGTCGTCTTGAACAGCATAAATTGTTAATCCAGATCCATTAAAAGACCACATTTCTTTATTAGAATCTAAATTTTTCCACTCAAATCTGATGAAACCTTTACCTTCATCAGAACGCAAATGTTCAGGAGTAACTTTAGATCCAAACATGTCTACAACTGGACCAGATAAATCTATTGCAATCTCTTTAGAGCAAGCAGAGACTAAAAGAGCAATAACCAATAAGCCTAAAACAATTTTAGTTATCTTCTTCATACTAAATTTCATCCCCATTCTTTATTGTTTTATCTATGAATCTTTTTTATATCTTTCACGTAGGTAGTCAATATACTTGAGTAGCTCTTCTTTGCCTTCCTCGTTTAGTTCGCCGTCTGCTCGATGTAACGCAACGGTGATAACATCGTCGGGAAGGTCATAGTTTTTATATTCAGTGCGACCGAGTAAATAATCTATCGACACGTCAAAATAATCTGCGAGAATTTCTAATTTATCAGCAGGTGGCATTACGCCACTGACTTCATACTTTCCATAAGAACTTGTTTCAAGTCCTAAAACTTCCGCAACTTCACGTTGGGATTTTCCTTTTTCCGTTCTTAACTTTTTCAATCTTTCAGCGAACACAACAACCACCTCAAATTCAGTTTAGTAGAATTAAATTCTTTTTGCAATTTAGAAAAATACGCTTGACTTTAGAATAAAATTCTTATAACATATGATTAGAATTTAATTCTAAACGGTAGAAATAAAATATAAAAAGGAGGGTCAAATGTTTAAAGAACTACGAGAATCAAAAAACTTAACCCAAGAAGAGCT
>JAAYRJ010000222.1 GCA_012518845.1 Clostridiaceae bacterium | reverse complement strand
TTATACAAACTGTGATCCCCAATGCCCACATACACCACATCCCCACAGTTGCTTCAAAACTATGATGAAGCGGGAGAACAGATAGTGCCTTCATGCCTGCATCATAGGCAATAGTTTTGGCTCCTTGACGAACATTCGAGATTATATTTAAGTGGCTTAACATTACGCCTTTTGATTCTGCTGTAGTACCAGAAGTAAAAGATAAAACAGCCATTTCTTCTAATGGTAATTCTATTGCCCTAAACTCATCTTTTTTATGTTGGTCTACAGTTTTACCATGTGCAATAGTTTCCGCAAAAGTGAAAATTCTTGCTTTTGAGTTAAGTTGCTTTAGTCGCCCTTCTATTTGATCTTTCTTTTCTGGTTTATCTAGTAGAACAAAAACTTTGACTCTTTGATCATCTCTAGCTAAAGCAAGTGCAGAATCTCTGTGACTGTAATCAAAAGCAAATGCAGAAACTTGAGCTCTATTACACAATCTAAGAACTTCATTGGTTGGCAATTCTTTATCTAAGGGCACCGAAACACCTAAACCAAACAGCACAGCATTATGACAAACAACCCACGGATAAGAATTATTTCCAATTATGGCTATATGAGAAGGCTCTGAATGGCCAAATTCTAATTGAAGTAATTCTGCCACACCTAAGGCAAAGTCATTAATATCTTGTCGTAACTCAACATAAGATTTCTGTACAGTAATTTCTTCATTTTGATCTTTAGCATTAAAGATATAGGCTGGAATCTCAGGATAACGTTCGACTGAAAAATCTAGGAGTTCACGTAAATTTCGATATGGTGTGGGAATATCTGCTTGTGCAGTGCCTGTTACTATTTTCATTCAGTACAACGTTCACTTTCTAACATAAAATCACTTGATAAATTTAGGATATCTAGGTATCGTAAGGCAATTTTCTTAACCTGTCAAAGGTCAAAGAAACTACTGCCAAATAGTCTATCAAATTGCCAGAAAAATCAGCAAAATCTTATACAATATAAGATTAAATATTTGATAATAAATAGTATTATTACATTTTTATTAACAACATGATCATTTTTATGTAAACTTATTAAAATAGATTCTTTGTATATTTTGAGTCTCTTTACTTAGGATTAATATAGATTTAACTTTATTCGGGTTTAAAGATTGTAGAATAGAAATCATTAACAACTCGAAAACACGATGACAAGAGGTAGAAAATGATTGATTTTAATAAAACTAAAGGGTTCATTTGTGACATGGACGGTGTAATTTATCATGGTAATTATTTATTGCCTGGCGTTAAAGAATTTGTCGATTGGCTTTATCGAGAAAATAAAAAGTTTTTATTTTTAACTAATAATAGTGTTTATACACGACGAGAATTATCACAAAAATTAGAACGTTTGGGACTAGAAGTGCCTGAAGAACACTTCTATACAAGTGCTTTGGCAACTGCTCGTTTCTTAAAAGAACAGTCACCAAATTGCTCAGTTTATGTTATTGGTGAAGGTGGACTAATAAATGCTCTATATGATGAAGGGATTTCTATTAACGAAGTTAATCCAGATTATGTAGTTATGGGCGAAGGAAAAACATATACTTTAGACACCATAACCAAAGCAACTAACTTGGTCATGCAAGGGGCAAAATTGATTGGCTGTAATTCCGATGTTTCTGGTCCGATCGAAAATGGAATCATGCCTGCCTGTCGTGCCCTTGTCTCACCAGTAGAAATGGCAACTGGCAAAAAAGCTTATTTTTGTGGAAAACCAAATCCATTGATGATGCGTTCTGCTCTACGTCTATTAGGCTGTCATTCAGCAGAGACTGTAATTGTTGGTGACAGGATGGATACAGATATTGTTGCCGGTATGGAAAGTGGCACCGGTACAGTTCTAGTTTTATCCGGAGTAACTGATCGAGCAACTATGGATACTTTTGCTTTTAGACCCAGTGTTGTATTTGATGGAGTGGGCGATATTGTCAAAGCCGCAGAGTCTTCAAAATAAATTTTTTAATTAATATTCGACAATAGTTTAAGATCTATATAGTAAAGAAATTGGCATCAATTCAATTGAGAATTTATAAGAGCCTTGCTATACTTTACTAATGAAATTTGATTGGCGAAAACAGTTAACTATTCCAAATATACTTACAATAGTTCGTTTAATTATGATTCCTTTTATGGCTAGACAAATATTGGAAACCTCTGATCAAACGAATCCTGCATCATTTGTTTTGTTTTTATTGATTTGGCTGACAGATCTGTTTGATGGATTTATTGCCAGAAAATTTAATATGGAATCTGAATTAGGCAAAATATTAGATCCAGCTGTAGACAAAATATTCCAGATAACAACCGCTTTCTGTTTTTACTTAATTGATTATATTCCATTATTTGTACCTGTGATTTTAATATCTAAAGACCTAATTCTAGTATTAGGCGGGCTTTATCTGTTTACAAAAAGACAGGATACGAGTTCAAAATTACCAGGCAGAATTTCTACTTTTTTGAGTGCAATTGGTTTTGCTCTGCTTTTCATCTTAGAAGAAGCTCATAGACATTTTGCCAGGTATTTAATTTATCTAAGTATCTTTATCAGCTTCGTGGCTTTTTTTGTTTATCTCCACATATTTATTGCTTACAAATGTAAAAATAAAACACAAATTTGAGATGTTAACTTATCATCTAAATTTTTTAGTAGCTGGCATTGAGTCAATGTCAAAGCAATTAAAAAATAATTAACGTAAATATAACAATTTTATAGTTTTCTTTTAAGAGTTGAAGCACTAATATTTGCTATACTTAACTAATTAAAACGAATGGGTCTTTTAGATGATATTAACAAATAAAGAATTTGATCAAGAAAAATTTTATGAGCAACTTAACAAAATGTATGAAACTAGAAGTATTGATCCAATTACTCCTTATTGCTCTCATTTACAGCAACAAGTTTTCCAAACCGAATTAGATACTCTAGCCAAATACAATTTGCGAAAAGAATTAAATATTAAGCTTTCTAAATACCCATCAGAACAAATTGAAACTGCATCTAATAAAAGTGTTGATGGTAAAGTAGATAGTTCTTTTACACTTACTAAGGCTAAGACTAAAGAAACTTACTACGATTATAAAAACAAAAAACGACATGAAAGAAAAACTGCTAATGCTTTTCTCGAGACAATTCTTACAAAAACTAATTTAGTTTTAACATATCCTCATCAGCAAGATTATATCTGTCAAAACTGTGGTGCAGTTGTAGAAAAACAAGCTGATCGTTATTATTGTGCTTATTGTAGTACAGAATATAAATCTGAAGCTAGTGCTTATCTGGTATCTAGATTTAGAATTGTTAATTCTATGAAAGGCTTAGGTTTTCTTGGGTTTTTCTTGATTCCAATAGTCCTTTTCAGCTTGCTTCTTATTTTTGAAATTGTCCCTGCTGATTCATTTGAATCACTAGTCAAAATTTTCAGCTATGGTTTAGCAAGTATATTGTTAATAGCACTCATTATAGGAGCAGTTCCAGAGCTTTACAAATTTATACGTCATAATAGGATTCTCAAAAATATAAAAAGAAAAGACCCACGTTTTTCTAAAACCTTACTTAGTCTTCGGGTTTTAGATTTATTGCAATTAGAGCCAGAACTATTTAGTTCTTCAGACAAGAAAGAAGCTTTGATAAGTCAGGCACTTGGCTTTTTAATAAGAGATCATAATCTAAATCAAACAACTGAAAAACTAATACTTGAATGTGGCATTGATGGACTTAAAATTAAAGGTTCAATCAATAGACCTAAATTAATAGAGGGAATTTATAAGTATAAGGTGCAATTGTATCGAGCCGCAGACACAGTTACTAAAGCATATTATGAACCAGAACAATACACATGTAGTAGTTGTGGTAGTCATGAAACTATAAGGCATGCCAAATGGCAAATTTGCTCCTACTGTAACAATAAGCAAAGTATGGACACTATCGATTGGGTAATCGAGAAGGTTGAACCTATCTAGTCAAAAATATAATCTTGTTACTAATTAAAAAAATTAATAATTTATTGGCGACTGCGTTGTCGCAATTCTTTAATTTCTTCTGCATAGCCTGCTTCGTCTGTAGGTGTTTCTAGAATTTTTGGAATATTTTCAAATTCAGGCTTAGTGATTAGCTTGACAATTGTATCCCAGCCAAGAGTGCCCTCACCTAAGCGTGCGTGACGATCTTTTCTCGAACCTACTTCATTCAAACTGTCATTAATGTGGAGAGCTTTTAAATGCTCAAGACCTATCACTTGATCAAATTCCTCAATTACAGCATCCAAGTCATTTTTTAAATCATAGCCACTATCTGCAACGTGACAGGTATCAAAACAAACGCCAAGCACATCCGGTCTATTAACATTTTCTATGATTTGAGCTAATTCTTCAAAACTACGTCCAATTTCTGTACCCTTACCAGCCATAGTTTCAAGCAAAACTACACTCCTTAGTTCACGATCTAGCATCCGCTTTAAAAACTCACTAATTTTTTCTATACCTTTTGTTGCCCCTTGACCTACATGTGAGCCTGGATGAAAATTATAATAACTACCAGGTAAATAATCTAACCTTGTTAGATCCTCACTCATTGCCAAATCCGCAAATTCTAGTACAGACTCTTTATTACCTGCTGGATTCATCGTATAAGGAGCATGAGCTACGAGTGGACCAAAATTATGCTCAGCCATTAACTCTCTGGCAGCAGCTAGGTCTGCTTCGTCCAAAGCCCGCATTGAACCTCCACGCGGATTGCGTAAAAAAAACGCAAAAGTATTGGCATCAATCGCAATCGCTCGTTCTACAATATCCTTATAACCTTTACCTACTGATAGATGTGCACCCAAGTATTGTTTCATTATGTACCCTCTTTGCTTAGTTTAGCTAATTTAATATCAAAGTATGTCTGCAAATAATATTAGTATAGATTTGTGTTTTCTTCAATTTTAAAATCAAACAATAACAATCAAATTGGGATGATTAAACTCTATTTTTGTCGATCTAATAGGTAATAGATGTTTTAAGATTGATCAAAATATTATTACACAATAAATGTAGTAACTAAACAAAAATTATAAGTCTAAACCGATAAACAGTAGAGAAAGAACAGCGTTTAGTCTTTTACTTGAGAAACCAATAAATAATGTGCAAGAATGAAAATATACAAAAGTTAAAAAATAATCAACTTTAATCAAATCAAAAATAAGGAGAGAAATTAATGTCAGAAAAAATTAAAGCTGTAATTTTTGATGTCGATGGAGTATTACTAGATAGTATGGGTCCTTTAAGTGAGATGCCAGCAGATTTTTTACGTACAAAAGGCATTGAACCAAAACCTGATTTGGGTGAACAATTATTTCACCGTACAAATCTAATGGGTGCGACTTATATTGTAGAAGATTATAAACTAAAGCTTGATCCGGAAACACTTGCGCAAGAAATGATTGATTATCAAGCCAAAAATTATATTGAGAATATGATGCCCAAACCAGGTGTTGAAGAAACTTTAGAATTTTTGCAAAAAAATAATATTCCAATGCTGATCGCAACTTCAAATGAACGAATTATGGTTGAAGGAGCGTTGGAACGGCTTGGCCTTTTAACTTATTTTGAGGGTGTCCTCACTTCACCAGAAGTAGGAAGCTCCAAAGAAAATCCTGAAATATTTTATGAAGCTATCAAAATACTGGATGTCCCAAAGGAAAATGCTTTGCTATTTGAAGATGGTATACATGCAATTAAAACGGCTAATGAAATGGAATTAGCAGTTGTAGGTGTCTACGACGAAACGAGTAAAAATAAACAAACTGAAGTAAAAAAATTAGCAGACCAGTATGTCACCGATCTAGCTGAATGGCTCCAGTCTGATAATGCAAAAAACTTAACAATTCCAAGACGCTAATCAAGAAGAAGTATATCCTACAGCAACGGGCAAATTGAAAGAAACTATCAGCTATATTCCAGAAGACAATCAACTTGTCATTTTTTGACGCTCACTTTTATTCAATATGAAGATAGTTAAAAACTTATAGCTTAATTTAGTTAAAAACTTGTAGAGAAAAAGTATATGCGTATTCGAGATAAAATCCAACAAAAGTAAACGCGGATTTGTAGTAATGACAGATATTGTTATGTGCGGATTTGTGGTAGGGTAAAAACAAATTGAGAAAGAAATTTCGAAATAGATTTTTTACTGGCGGACGGAAGAAAAATTGCACCGATTGAAGTTAAATCATCAAATTACAGAACTCATACCTCGCTAGATAGGTTTACTGAAAAATATAATAGGAGAGTTTCAAAAAAAATAGTTCTCCATACCAAAGATTTAAAAGAAAGTCGTGATACCCTATACTTACCAGTCTATATGGCTAACTTTTTATAACACCTGATTATTTTAAAAACTTAAAAATCTAATATTCAAGACGTTATTGGATTTGACGCTCACGATTAACTAAAATAATTAATCTAAATAAAGATCGAAAAAAGGCCTGAGCACTAAAAATTATGCTCGGGCCTTGTATTATCCAGCTTCTTGTCTCTAATTCAATTAATTATCAGAGTATAATCTTCTTCTAATAACAATGAATACGACTGCTAATGCTAGTGCTAAGGTAGTAAACCCTATTGTCTCTAGTGCTAGTTCACCAGTCCTAGGTGTACCTGTAGCTGTTGTGCTACTAGACTGCCCTGAATCTTTGACCATAGTCACAACATCAAATTCTATACCCACTTTACCAGCAAGGATTTCTACACCTTCCTGATATTCAGCCTCGAGAGTATGTGTTCCTACACTCAAACTATTAAGGAAGTTTTCAGTCAAGGTTATGACCGTACTACCCTGCCTTGTTTCATATTTTGTTGAATCAATTTCTTGACCATCCACAAATACTTTTAGTAAATCACCTAGTTCACCATTAACTGTCATTGTTACTGGACCCTGAGGAGTTTTATTTAAAACCCAAATCAAATTGCCTTGTGCTTCGAGCTTTAATGGTATTTTACCAGTTGATGGATCAACTGGATCTGTCGGATCTGTTGGCTTTGGATCCGTTGGCTTTGGATCTGTCGGATCTGTCGGATCTGTAGGATCTGTAGGATCTGTATCTCCTTTATACTGTGCATAAAGTGTAGTTGCTTGATTGATTGTTATAGGATTAGTTTCTGACAATACTCCTGAAGAACCGTCTCTTTGTAATGACCATTCTTTGAAAGTAAATCCTAGCTTTTTAGCTGTTGTTCCAGTGACATCAGATTCTTTTAGGTCTGTTCCTTTCTTCACCCAGTAGAACGTAGTGCCTGATAGGGTTCCACCATTTGCATCCATGGTTACTTTTACATGGTCTGCTGTTGGTGGATCTTCATTGTCATCTACTCCTGGAACTACATCTGCTGTTTTATCTACATAAGTTGCTGTTAGCGTTCTTTCTGTTTCTCCTACTAATGATGTTAGAACTGCTGGATCTGTTCCTTCATTCCATACATTAAAGGTTTTACCTTCTGCTGTTGGTGTTTCGTTAAGCTCACCTACAACATCTTGCAGAGTCGCTGTTTGTAGTGCCCAGTAAGATTTTGTTTGTACATTACCTGTAAAGCTTCCTTCTGTTGTTGCATCAAAAGTTACTTTTACATAGTCTGGATCGGCTGGAACTGGTTCTTGGTCAACTACTTTTGGTTTTGCTGTGTATTGAGCATATAAAGTGGTTGGTCCATATATGGTTTGTGGTAGTTCCCCACTTGATCCATTTTGTTGTGTCGTCCACTTGTCAAAAGTATAGCCTAACCTTGTAACGCTTGTTCCTTCAACATCAGTTTCTGCTAAGCTTGTTCCTTTTTTCACCCAGTAGAAGGCTGTTCCTGTTAAAGTTCCACCGTTGGCATCCATAGTTACTTTTACATGGTCTGCTGTTGGTGGATCTTCATTTTCATCTACTCCTGGAACTATGTCTGCTTTTTTGTCTACATAAGTTGCTGTTAAGGTTCTGTCAGTTGCTCCTACTTGAGATCTTAAATCTACTGCTACATTTTCTTCTGTCCATTCTTTGAAGGTTTTGCCTTTTGCTGTTGGAGTTTCTACCAGCGTATTAACAACTTCTTGCAGAGTCGCTGTTTGTAATGCCCAGTAGGTTTTTTCTTTGCTTGTATCTTCGAATGCTCCTTCTGCCGCATCAAAGGTTACTTTTACATAATCTGAATCCACTGGATCTGGTTCTGTTTCAACTACTTTATCTTTTGCATCGTACTGTGCATAAAGTGTAGTTTCTTGATTAATTGTTATAGGATTAGTTTCTGATAATACTCCTGAAGAACCGTCTCTTTGTAGTGACCATTCTTTGAAAGTAAATCCTAACTTTTTAGCTGTTGTGCCTGTGACATCAGTTACTTTTAGGTCTGTTCCTTTTTTAACCCAGTAGAAGGACGTGCCTGTTATTTCTCCACCTTCATTGGCATCCATGGTTACTTTTACATGGTCTGAATCTGCTGGATCTGGTTCTGTTTCAACTACTTTATCTTTTGCTGTGTATTGTGCATAAAGCGTAGTTGCTTGATTAATTGTTTGTGGTAATTTACCACTTGATCCATCTCTTTGAAGGGTCCACTTGTCAAAAGTATAGCCTAATCTACTTGCTGTTGTGCCTGAAACATTATCCGTAGTTAGTTCTGTTCCTTTTTTAACCCAGTAGAAAGCTGTGCCTGATAGGCTTCCACCATTTGCGTCCATAGTGACTTTTACATGGTCTGATGTTGGTGGGGTTTCTTTGTTATCTTCTGTACCTGGAACTACATCTGCCTTTTTGTCGACATAAGTTGCTGTTAGAGTTCTTTCTGTTTCTCCTACAGTATCTGTTAAAACTGCTGCAGTTTGTCCTTCATTCCATTTGCTAAAGGTTTTGACTTCTGCTGTTGGTGTTTCTGCTAGCTTATCAACTACTTTTTGTAGAGTCGCTGTTTGTAGTGCCCAGTAGGATTTTTCTGTACTATTATCAGAGAATTTTCCACCGTTAGCTTCAAAGATTACTTTTACATAGTCTGAATCTGCTGGATCTGGTTCTTGGTCAACTACTTTTGGTTTTGCTGTGTATTGGGCATAAAGTGTCGTTGCTTGTAAGATGGTTTGTGGTAGTTCTCCACCTGATCCGTCTCTTTGTTTCGTCCACTTGTCAAAAGTATAGCCTAGTCTACTTACTGTTGTGCCTTCAACATCTGTTTCTGTTAAGTTTGTTCCTTTTTTCACCCAGTAGAAAGCTGTACCTGATAGCGTTCCACCATTGGCATCCATAGTAACTTTTACATGGTCTGCTGTTGGAGGGGTGTTTTCATTATCTGTTGTTCCTTTAACGACGTCATCCACGACAGGCTTGTATTGCGCTGTATAGGTGAGTGTTCTTGTACTTGGGTCTTGAAGCTCAGATACCAAGGCAGACAATAGATTGGCTTTGCCTGGTAGTCCAGGACTCCAACCATCATTTTTATAATCCGTCGGTGGAGTTGGACTTGGAATTACCATTCCGCTAAGTGTTATAGCTTCCCCCCAAGTTAGGGTTTCTTTTACATCGTAGACTTGTAGCTTGACGTCAGCTCCAGTTGATATGTCTCCACCAAATTTTCCATCGTCTGAGTTAAAGATGACTCTTACATAGCCTTCTGGGATAGGCTGACTATCATCAGATTCTCTGTCGATTACATCTCTATCTTCCTTATATCGGGCTGTAAATGTCTTTGGAGCATCAATATTAGATACTTCCGTTCCATCATCTGGTAATGCTGGTTCCCATTTATCAAATGCCTTATCATCTGGCGCTAATGGCGTTGGAATATTCATTCCATCGAGCTTTGCTTGGCCCCAGCTTAAGGTATCTCTTACATCATAAGCGACTTCTTTTATCGGAGCTTTTGGCTCAGCTGTGCTGGACTCATAGTTTCCAAAGGAGCCTTCTCCTGCTTTGAAGATGATTCTTACATAGCCTTCCGGTGTCTTATCGGAATTATTTGGATCATCTTGATTGCCTGGATTAAATGTTTCATCTGGATCTTTCGGTATAACCGGGATTACATCTTTTTTAAGGCTGTAGGTGGCCGTAAAGGTTTTTTCACCGTCGATACCAACGATACTAGAAAGAAAGGCAGCTGGGTCTTCTGGCAGGGCTGGGTTCCATCCACTAAAGGTTTGGCTATCGTCTTTATAAAGCGGAGCACTTGGAACATTAAGTCCTCTGGCTGTTGCCTCGCCCCATGCAAGGTCTGAGCGTACGTCATAAACTTTCTTTCCACCTAGAGCGTTCCTATCTGTACCAAAGGTTCCATCTTTCGTCGGATCAAAGATAATTCTGACATAATCATCTGGAGTTGGTGTATTATCTGGGTCCTCTACTTCAATTACATCTGCACGATATTTAGCTGTATAAGTTGCAGTAGTTACTGCTGTTGTTTCGTCAGTCGGAGGTAGAGTTACGTCATTTGTTCCATCGTTCCAACCAATATGGGTGTAGTTTCTATCTGCAACAACGGTTGGGATATAGGCTTTAAAATCTGCCCATGTGGTGCCTTCTAACACTTGATAAGCAAGTGTCTCTTGGCCTGCCGCTTGATTACCACTTTGATCTTGACCAGATAATGTTCCATTACTTCCTTTGTTAAATTTAACGAGTACATATCCATTCTCAGTATCTGTAGTTGTTGGATCTGTTGGTTTTACTATTTCTTGATACTGAGCAGTATATGTTACTTCTTCAATGATTGTAGCTGTATCTGCTAATGGAAGGGTTACACCATCTGTTCCATTATTCCATGTTGTGAATTTGTAATTGGTTTCAGCCACTGCTGTTGGTAGATAGGATTTGAAATCTGCCCAAGTGGTGCCTGATATAACATTATAGGCTAGCTTTTCTACTCCTGTAACAGAGTTTCCATCCTTATCAATTCCACTTAAACTACCATTTGTGCCTTGATTAAATTGAACCAAAACATAACCATTTGGAGTTTGTGGATTGGTAGGATCAGTTGGTAGTACAGCTTCCTTAGCTGCATAGCTTGCTTTATAAGTGACTGTTTTTGTATTTGAATCAACAATAGCTTCCATCTTAGCTGTTGCAACAGGTAAGTTTGGATCCCATGCAACAAATTTATTATCTGTTTCATTAACAGGTTTTGCAGTTACATCGAGAGCCGCATCGCCCCATGTGATATCTGCTTTCACATCATAGACTTGTTTTGTTCCTGCTGGTGTTTTATCGTTTCCAGCAACTGTTAAAATTCCATCATTTGTTGGATAGAAAATAACTCGGACATATCCTGCTGGAATATCTTTAGTCTCGTCACTTCCACGGTTAATTACATCTCCAAGGGAAGTGTATTGAGCTGTATAACTTGTATCTTTTGTAAATGTCGCTGGACTATCCGGTAATACAGGGTTCCATGGAATCTCTGCAATTTTATAGCCTATATTTGGCTTAATTGTTGGTGCTTTAATTTCTGTATCATAGAAATTAACATCAGTATTCGGCTTTACATAATATTTTGTTTCGCCTTCTAAGATTCCATTATTTCCTGGCAGGAATGTTACTGTGACATAACCATTTGGTTTTTCATTTCCTGTTCCAGGTATTACATTTCCTAATTCTGTATATTGAGCTGTAAATGTCGCATCTTTAAATTCAGCATTAATTGCTGTAGTTCCTTGTCCATCAAAATCTGGAGACCATTTAGTGTCTGCAACTTTCCAACCTGTGTTAGCAGTAATTTCTGGAGCTGTAATATCTCCTAATGTTTTTTCTGCATTTGGATTTACATAGTATTTTGTTGTTCCTGTTAAAGTACCTCTCGCAGGTATTTGTGTAGCTTCATCTGCCAAGAATGTTATAGTCTTATATCCATCTGGTTTTGTTACAGTGCCATCGCCTGGATCTTCAACTATATCCGGTATTGCAGCATATTGAGCAGTAAATGTTGCATTTTGCTTGATTTCATTTCCAGTTTCATAATCCGGTTTCCATGGACGTTCTTGTACTTTCCATCCTGTATTTGGATTAATTGTTGGAGGTGTAATATCATTAAATGTCTTTGCTGGATCAGCTTCTGGATTGACATAATAAACTGTTTCGCCTTCCAGAGTTCCATTATCTCCTGGTAGGAATTCTACTTTAACATAACCATCTGGTTGTGTGTTTGAAGAATTTGTATCTGGATCTGTTCCAGGGATAATATCATCTAGTTTTTTGTATTGCGCAGTGTATTCTGCATCTGCTGTTACTTTATCTGTTCCTTCTGGTAATTGTGGACTCCATGGTTCGTCAGCTTTATCATAACCTGTATTTGCTTTGATTGTTGGAACTGTAATTTCAGAGAATTCAACACTCTTATCTGGGTTTACATAGTATACTGTTTCCCCATCTAAGGTTCCATTATCTCCTGGCAGGAATTCTACGGTGACATATCTATCTGGTTTTTCATTAGGTTCGTCTGTTGTTGGATCTGTTCCAGGAATTACATCATCAAGTACATTAAAGCTTGCTGTTACTGTCGTAGCTATTGTATATTTTGTTGCTTGAGTTACGTCTTGACTCCATGAAGCAAATTCAAAGCCTGTATTTACAGTTACTGTTGGTGGAGTTAGACTAACTTCTTTTTCTGGATTTACATAATAGATTTTTGTTCCAGATAAACTTCCCCTATCTTCATGACCATCTGCGATTGCAAAGTCTACTTTTACATAGCCTGTCGGAGGTGTAACTGGATTCAATGGGTCTTCTGGATCTGCTATTACATTACCTAATTCATTGAATGATGCTGTTATAGTTGTTGCTTCTGTATATTTCGTTGGATTAGTTGCATCTTGACTCCATGAAGCAAATTCAAAGCCTGTATTTGCAGTTACTGTTGGTGGAGTTAGACTAACTTCTTTTTCTGGATTTACATAATAGACTTTTATTCCAGATAAACTTCCCCTATCTTCATGACCAGTTGCGATTGCAAAGTCTACTTTTACATAGTTTGCTGGTGGTGTAACTGGATTGTCTGGATCTTCTGGATCTGCTATCACATCTTTTGTGATAACAGGTATTACTGTAGCGTCTTCATCAAAAGTATCTGTATCTTTTAAAGTTGCTCCATTAGCATCTGTTATTTTCCAGCTGGAAATAGAAGAATCTGCTGGAATGTCTGATACTAAATTAGCTGCTGTTGTCTTAGCATCTGCCCAGCTTGAATTTTTTGTTACTTCAAATGGATTGCCTTCAGTTGCAACTGTAGCTGTTACAGGATCGCCTTTTTCATCAATAGGATTGCCAACGGTGATATTGACTTTTTCTACCGCTTTAGGCTTAAAATTTGCATACAAAGTAATTGGTGTTGTTATTGCAACACTTGCATCATATTCATCTCCACCAACTGATCCAACAGTCCACTTATCAAATTCATATCCTTGTGGATTTGTTGTATCTGCTACTGGCGGTGTTAGATCTGCTTCTGCTGTTGATGGCAGGGTAATTTTTCTACCACTAGCATTTAATGAAGCATCGCCAAATTCACTATGACCAATCTCTTGATCTGCAGGTGCTGTGCCTCCTGTCCAAGTTCCATTTCCTGAATTGAATTTTACAGGCAGCACTTCTCGCATTTCAATTTCCCAAAGATTTTGCCAATCTCCTTTGATATCGTAGAAATAAGCAGGGAAATTTGCATCTGCATTTATTTTTCCATTGGTTGTTCCGTTTATTGATGCATACACTGCATCTGCATTGGCTTTATCTGTCATATCCAGTTGTTCATTTGTAGAAAATACAGGGTCTAAATCTTTGATTACTGTGTTTTCTGTATCTCCTTTTAAAACTACTTGGCCGCCTTGAAAATATGGTATTAGTGAGTAATATCCATTTTCTTTAGGTACGGGCTTAGTCGTCTCAATGTACATTGCATCTTCCCATTTAATATTTGCTGCCGAAACAGTATTCCCAAAGACAACAGCTTCAGGATAATTCGATGCATCTTGTTTATTCCAAGTTACCTTGTATATTGGCATTGACCAAAAATTTACTCTAAGTTTAATAGAGCTTCTATCTGGTGTTTCTGCAAGTTGCTCCAGCTGTGGATTCAATCTAAAATCTCTGCTTATAACTCTTAATTCTGCATCTAAAGTTGAATTTGCTAAATTAAGTTTTTTTGCAAAAGGAACTTTAGCTATTGCTTTCTTTGATAAATATCGACTTTCTAATTCAGTCTTAGTAAATTTGGCTTCGGCTAAAACTTCTTTTTCTGAAGTTGCATCTGGTTTACCCCAAATTTCTAGAGTTACTGCGTATTGAGAATCATCACTTGGATAATAATCCAGCTCTTTAGCTGCATAGTCTATATTTATAGTGATATGCGTTTCATCACCTACTACATAGTTTTCTCCAGTTGGTGAAGTAAAAGACCTAAATCTAACTGGATAAGTGGTTTGTTCATATTGTGTTTCCTATTTTGAAATATTTTTAAAGTCAAATGAATAATATCCGTCTTTATATTCTGCCTCTACCTTATTCACTTCACTATTGTCCGTTCCTGTTGTTTGCGCAAAAGCTACTGCAGGACTAAAACTAGTGAATAATATTGTGCCCCTGTCCACTAATTTGTTTTGAGGAGCTAAGGGCCAGTATTCTCCAATTGCCGTGCCTACTGCCTCTGTTTCGTCTACGTCCCAATCCGCCTGCTCAATTTCAGCAAAGGCAGTGACTGGAAAAGCTCCAAGAATTATCAACATAGCAAGTAAAAATGCTAGTATTCTGCTTGAAGCTTTAATGTTAGTTTAATGTTAGTAAGAGCTTTAATATTAGTAATCTTTTCCACAACCTTATCCTCACATTTTGTTTGTTTTTAGGCGAGTTGTAAAATAAACTGAAATAAGAAAGGCTCGCAGAAATTCTATACAATGTTAATTGGAAAAAAATACAAAGGAGAATAACTTTGAGCCAATTACATTGTATCAAGAAACGTAGACCAGGTCAGCACATAACTTTAAAAGATAGAGAAAGTTTGGAATATATTTACAACGAGAACCTTAAGAAGCCAAAAAAGCAGCGTAAAACCCAGAAGAAATTAGCTGAAATTCTCGGCTGGAGCCAG
>JAAYRJ010000221.1 GCA_012518845.1 Clostridiaceae bacterium | reverse complement strand
TTTTAGACGATCTATACGCACTTGCGAAAGATCGAAGACAAAATCGAGTTGTGGCTTCATACACTAATTATTTACAAGATAGAGGCTCCGATTATATTACAAGAAAAGTAGGTGAAGAATCTCTTGAATTAGTTTTGGCTCTCAAGGATGAAAATAAAGATCATATCATTCACGAAACTGCTGATGTCTTGTACCATATAACTATAGCTTTAGAAAATCTTGGGATAAAGTGGTCGGAAATTTCGGAAGAGCTAGAGATTCGTCGCAAAAATGATAATGATATACATACAATTAAAGATGAATCTGAATTCTAATAAATATAAAAAAATTATAAAATTAGCAAGGTCTAACTTTTCAAAAAAACTTGTTTATAAAAAAGAGATTTGTTAAGATGTAAACGTGTTAATAAGGAGGTATATCATGGCTCATGTAATTTCAGATGAATGTATAATGTGTGCAGCTTGTGTAGAGGAATGTCCAGTTGCATGTATTACAGAAGGTGATACACAATATATTATTGATCCTGATGTCTGCATTGATTGTGGTGCTTGTGCGACAGTTTGTCCTGTCGGTTGCATTTCTGTAGAATAATTAAGGATAAATTATTTTTCTTATTTGGCTATTGCTATAGTTTTTAGCAATAGCTTTTTTAATTTATTTTATATTTGTTATCAGTGTGTGATAAAATAATATAACTTTAATTTTATACCAATAGGAAAAACATGATACACGGGAAATTATATATAGTTCCAATGCCGATAGGCAATGATAAAGACATTACACTAAGAGCAATTTCACTGTTGCAAGAGGTTGATTTTATCTTAGCCGAAGATACCCGTGATGCAAAAGTAATTTTGTCAAAATATCAAATAACTACTCCGATGCTTAGTTATCATCTTCATAATGAAAAAGAACGTCTGAGTCAAATAACAGAATATCTATATGAAGGTAAAGACTTGGCGTTAATTAGCGATGCAGGCACCCCCTTGATTTCTGACCCTGGTTATCTAATTGTTAAACACGCCATAGATTTAAATGTTCGAGTTGTGGCCTTACCAGGAGCGAATGCTGGCTTGACAGCTCTTGTAGCATCGGGACTAAATCCAGATCAATTTATATTTATTGGATTTATTCCTAAAAAAGGTAGTGAGCGTAATAAACAATTAGCAAATCTATGTGATTTACCATATACATTTATTTTGTATGAAGCACCTCATCGTATCCTAAAAACATTAGCCGAACTATGCGAAAATGATTTGGCAGATAGAAAAATTTCTGTTGCGAGAGAACTGACAAAAAAATATGAAACATATATTTATACAGATATCAAAGGAGCCAATCAATATTATCAAAAAGTAACTCCAAGAGGTGAGTTTGTATTAGTTGTTGAGGGAAAATTAGATTATTTAGATCGAACTGAAAATTCTACAAAGCAGTTTTTAGATAGATCTGCCATAGAGAATGATGTGAAAGAGTTATTAGAAGGTGGTATGAAAGTAAAATCAATTAGTAGTTATCTGTCTAAAAGAACAGAATTTAGTAAAAATGAAATCTATCAGTTGGCATTAGAACTTGATCAAAAGAGTCAATAATAAAAATTTATGTTTAGAAATTAATATTGTTGTTATATACTTGAATACAAGAAAATTATCAAATTATATAATTAAAGAAAAATTTCTTTTGTTATTAGATATGCAAATGGAGTTGTAATTAATTAAGACAAAAATTCCGAGGAGAATATTATGCGTAAAACGAAAATTATTTGTACTATTGGACCAGCCACATCGGACGAAAAAATATTGAGAGAAATGATTTTATCAGGTATGAATGTTGCACGTTTAAATTTCTCTCATGGCACACATGAAGACCATTTAGTCTTAGTAAATCTGATAAAAAAAGTAAGAAAAGAATTAGGTGTACCCGTAGGTATTCTTTTGGATACCAAAGGTCCAGAAATTCGTACAAAGTTATTTAAAGATAATCAAGCTGAATTAATTACAGGTGAAGAAGTTACAATATTACACGAAGATGTTTTAGGCGATTCCACGAAGTTTAGTGTTACATACAAAGATATTGCCAATGACCTAAAAGTAGGATCGACAATTTTGATAGATGATGGTTTAATTTCCCTTAAAGTTAGAGAAATTAAAGGTAAGGATTTAGTATGTACAGTAACTAATGGTGGTGTTATTTCTAATAATAAAAGTATTAATTTGCCTGGTGTAGCATTAAATTTACCTTCGTTAACAGCTCAAGACGAGGCTGATATTAAATTTGCTGTAGAAAATGAGATAGATTTTATTGCTGGATCTTTTATAAGAAAAGCTGCTGATGTTTTAGCAATTCGTCGTATCTTAAAATCGGAAAATTGTGAAACTATTGATATTATAGCAAAGATTGAAAATCAAGAAGGTGTTAATAATTTTGAAAATATTCTGCAAGTTTCAGATGGTGTGATGGTAGCACGTGGGGATTTAGGAGTCGAAATTCCTGAATATGAGGTGCCAACAATTCAAAAGCAATTAATAAGATCTGCATTTCAAAGTGGTAAAATTAGTATTACAGCAACAGAAATGCTAGACTCAATGATCCGTAATCCAAGGCCAACTAGGGCAGAAGTTAGTGATGTTGCTAATGCCGTTATTGATGGGACCTCAGCAATTATGCTCTCGGGCGAAACTGCAATGGGTAAGTACCCTGTAGAATCTTTAAGAACTATGGTGAAAATTGCAAGTCATACAGAAAATAAACAAGATTATTGGGCTGCTTTCAAACAAATGGACTTTGATGTTTCAAAAAACGTTGCTGATGCAGTAAGTCATGCTTGTTGCTCTGCAGCTTATGAATTAGATGCCAAAGCTATAGTTGCAATAAGTCATTCAGGTAGAACAGCTCGCTTGGTTTCGCGTTTCAGACCTAGCTGCCCAATCGTTACGCTAACAGTTTCAGAATCAGTTTGTTATCGTCTAGCCCTATCTTGGGGTGTAGATCCATATAAGATAGACATCTTGACAGAGACAGACCATTTATTTGAAAAAGCTGAACAATTGTGTGAACGTGAAGGTTATGCAGAAAATGGAGATACGTTAGTTATTTCGTGTGGTACACCCGTTGGTATTAGCGGTACTACAAATACTATGAAAATCACAACCGTCGGTGAATCCTTGACTAAAGGAATTCCAATTCACTCTGGCCATTCAGTTGAACGAATCTCTGGCGATGTGTTCAATTACACAGAATTTTCTGATGGAGAAAATCGTACAATTTCAATTGAGGAAGGTTTAAGTGAATTCCAAAAAGGTAATATTTTTGTTGCAAAAAGCTCTGATCAGAGCATGTTACCATACATTCGAAATTCTAAAGCTGTAATTGTTGAAGATCAAGATCCAGAAGGACATGCGGTAACTGTTTGTGAAGCTTTACAAATTCCATTAATTTATTCAGCAGAGAGTGCAACCCAACTCATTAAACATGGTCAAAACATTGTAGTAGATATGGTAACTGGAATTATCAGCTGATTTTTTCAATTAATTTTGATGAAATACTTTGTAGAAAGAAGGAAAAAGAAAAAATGAAAATATACATAGGATCAGATCACGGTGGAATAGAACTTAAACAGGATATTATAGATTTTTTAGAATCGAAAAATCTGCAAGTAGAAAATCTAGGCGTGGATACAACAGACAGTATGGATTATCCAGACAAAGCAATTGAAGTATGCGAAGCTGTCTTAAATTCAGAAGATCAAGATGCGTGTGGAATCTTAATCTGTGGTACTGGGATAGGAATGTCCATAGCAGCAAATAAAGTGAATGGTATTAGGGCAGCTTTGGTTGCTGATTGTTTTTCTGCTAGAATGGCAAAACAGCATAATAATGCAAATGTTATTGCTTTAGGTGCAAGAACTTTGGGCAATGAATTAGCCAAAGAAATCGTTGCAAATTACTTAAATGTTGAATTTGAAGCAGGACGTCATGCTAGACGTGTAGATAAATTAAACAAAATTATTAATAATCAATATAGTTGCTAAATAAAATAATATTGTAAAATTTGCTGTCAAACAAAACCAAAGTTGAACAACTTTGGTTTAAAATTCAGGAGAATTGATGACCCCAAAAAAATCAAAAGAAGATCTCACTTTACCTGTTATTCCTTTAAGAGGTGTTGTAGCTTACCCAAAATTAAATTTAGCTTTTGATGCAGGTAGGAAAGAAACATTGTTTGCAATAGATCGTGCCTTAAAGGGAGACCGTAAAGTTTTGTTAGTTGCTCAAAAAGATTTGCTGGTTGAAAAACCCAAAGCTAAAGATATGTACCGAGTTGGTACGGTTGCAGAAATCATTCAAGTTTTAGAAGTAAGAGATGATTTATTTAAAGTTCTAACAGAAGGTCTTTATCGTGCTGAAGTAAAGAGATTTCAAAGAAGAGAAGGAGCATATTACACAGCAAAAATAGAACCTAAGCCAACACAAGACTTTAAAGAAGAGCAAGATATAGATCTATTATTTTTAGAAGCATCACTGCAAAAAGTAATAAATTTATTCGAAC
>JAAYRJ010000220.1 GCA_012518845.1 Clostridiaceae bacterium | reverse complement strand
CGGCTATTCCCTGTGGATCAAGCCCATTGATTGGTTCATCTAAGATAACTAAGTCTGGCTCACCGATTAAAGCCAGACCAAGACCAAGGCGTTGTTTCATGCCTAAGGAAAAGTTTTTTACTTTTTTGTTGCCAGTATTTTCTAAGCCTATTAATTCTAAAAGGTCTGCAATATAATTTTTTCTTTTAATCCCAAGTGCGATACATTTTGTTTTTAGATTTTCAGTAGCACTCATATTTGGAAAATAGCCTGGATTTTCGATTAGAGTACCTATTCTTCCAGATAAAATTTTGGTGTTTGAATTTCGCTCATTTGACATCTTCAAACCGAAAAAATTAAATTCACCCGAACTTGGACTTGCAAGTCCACTTAACATTTTTAATAAAGTTGATTTGCCGGCACCGTTGCGGCCGATTAGACCGTAAATGTCACCATGGTAAACATTTAGATCTACTGCTTCTACTGCTTTAAAATCGCCATACTGTTTAGTTAATTTATTAGTTACCAGGAGTTTTTCCATTTTCCACCTCCAATAAATTATTGATCATTTGTGTTACTTATATAATAGATGGCGAAAATTCAGAAAAGTCTAAGTAAAGTTAAAGAAAAGTTAAAGAAAAAATTGAAGATGTATCTGACGTTTATTTTCTTATTCAGTCAGCAATTTTAAAACCAATTCCCCACACGGTTTCAATATATTCAGTTTTAGTATGTTGTTTAATTTTTTTGCGAATGTTACTAATATGAACATTAACAGTTTTTTCTTCACCTAAAAATATATCATCCCAAGCATAAGCGTAAATATCTTCTTTAGAAAAAATTCGCTTTGGTTGACTCATTAATAACTCGAGAATTTTAAATTCAATTTTTGTGAGTGCGATATCATTATCATTAATTTGTAGCTTGTGATTTTCTGGAATAAGAACTAGCTCCTTATATTTTAGTTTAGAATTTACAAAATCTTGTGGATTTGCACGTCTTAATAAAACTTCAACCCTTACAATTAATTCACTTAATTCAAATGGTTTTGTCAGGTAATCATCAGCACCATCACGTAACAATTGTAATCTTTGATTAAGCCCATCAATAGCAGAGACGATGATCACTGGTATATTGTATTTTTGTCTTATTTGAGCTAAAACTTCATTGCCAGAAAGTCCTGGTAACATTAAATCTAAAATCACTAAATCGAGTGGCTGATTTTTTTGGTTTTCTAAATATAGAATTCCTTCTGTGCCAGAAAATGCTTGTTTGCTGTTAAGACCAGCTTTGCGTAACGCCTCAGCTATTAAGTTGTTTATATTAGTATCATCTTCAATAATTAGTATAGTTTGCATTTTCCAGTCAGGTTCTCCTAATCTTTATTAGAGTTCTTCTATATTTTTGATAGAACAAAGTTATTTTACTTTTGTGCATTATCAATGTAAAAATAGTAGTATATTATTAAATTTACATTATAACTTATTCATATACCATAAGAGTAAAAAGTATGTAATCGGATGTTAGAAAAGGATTAAGTTATGCAAGAAGTATTTTATCATATTTACCCTTTAGGATTTTGTGGTGCCCCAGAGCATAATGATGGCAAATTGGAGCATCGTATCCTCCATATGTTAGATTGGTTAGATCATATAGAAAAACTAGGTGTTACTGCCTTATATTTAGGACCAGTTTTTGAAAGTGATCGCCATGGTTATGACACGAGGGATTATAATATGGTTGATACTAGGCTTGGCACTAAAGAAGATTTACAAAAAGTTTTGACAGCTTATAAAGAGCGAGGTATCAAAATTATTTTGGACGGCGTTTTTAATCATGCTGGGCGTGGTTGTCCTTTTTTCCAGGATGTGATTAAATATCGTGAACAATCTCAGTATAAAGATTGGTTTTACATAGATTTTAACAATCGAGATAATCCAGATGGTTTTTCCTACGCTAATTGGGAAGGACATGCTGAACTTGTAAAATGGAATTTAGATAATCCTGCTGTTAAGAATTACTTATTATCAGCTGTCGATGGCTGGATAAATGATTATCAAATAGATGGTATTCGTCTAGATGTCGCTTACACTCTTAATCAAAATTTCTTAGCTGATTTAAATCATTTTTGTAAACAAAAAAATCCTGATTTTTTCCTTTTAGGTGAAATGATTGGTGGCGATTATAATTATTTATTAAATGATGGGCTTTGTGATTCTGTCACCAACTATGAATGTCGCAAAGGTATTTACTCAGCCTTAAACTCAAAAAACCTATTTGAAATTGCTCATTCTCTACAACGTCAATTTGGTTCCGATCCTTGGAGTCTATATACTGACAAAAAACTATATTCTTTTATTGATAATCATGATGTTGATAGAATAGCTTCGATCATTAATGATCAACGAGATTTACCACTTGTGTATTCGCTCATTTTTGCGATGCCAGGTATTCCAGCTGTTTATTATGGTTCCGAATGGGGTGCTTTAGGTCAAAAAATTAATCATTCAGATGCAGGCTTACGTCCTTATTTTAGTAAACCAGAGTGGAATGATTTAACTGATCTGATTGCAAAACTAGCAAAAATACATCAAGAATATGATGTATTATACACAGGTGATTATCAGCAACTTTATTTAACAAATGAGCAATTTGCTTTTAGTCGCAATTCTGGCGATGAGCAGCTAATTTATTGTATGAACATAGCAGATCAGCCAGTTCAAATGCAATTTGATACTCATAAAACAACAGCTCAAGATTTGATCTCGGGTGAGTTAATTGATTTGTCAAATGGAGTAGAACTTAAAGCAAAAACAGCTTTGATTTTAGTTTGAATTCTATAGTGATAAATTACAGATAAAACAATTTTGGAAAATTCAGGGTATATGCTTTGCAAAAACAGATTCTTATTATGCAAGTAAACAGCATAATTTTTCAAGTTGTAGAATTAAAGAATAATTTATTTATTTTAATTAGGCATAATTCCGTTTATGACTTTTCGTAATTGACAACCAAAGAAAAATAATCCTATACTTGTAACAACATCTTTTTAAATCATTTACAAATGATTCAATTTGGAGGAAAAATGGTTAACAAAACTGTACAAATTGATTGGACTGATGGAGTAGAAATGAAATCAATTGCACTTTTGATTCAAAAGGCATCTGCTTTCTCTTCTATTGTCTATATTTCAAAGGGTGATCGTCGTGCTAATGCCAAAAGCTTGCTTGGAATGATGTCACTAGGAATCGAAGATGGCGATGAATTAGAAATTAGTGCTGAAGGATCTGATGAAGAAGAAGCCGTCCAGGTTATTGCAGATTTTTTAGAAAATCAGGCTCTAGATTAGTCTACCAATAGAAATTTAATTAAACTAAAAAATGTCTTTTGAACATCGTTCTTTTGATGCAAGACTAGAATTATTACCGCAAGAACCAGGTGTATACCTAATGAAGGATGCATCAGGTTCTGTTATTTATGTAGGCAAAGCAATTAATTTGCCAAATCGACTGCGTAGTTACTTTACTCCCAATCCAAATGTTGAACCTAAGATCAAGGCAATGATTTCTCATATTGCAGATTTTTCTTATATAGTCTGCTCAAATGAACTTGAAGCTTTGATCCTAGAAAACAATCTCATAAAAAAACATCGTCCAAAATACAATACGCTTTTGCGAGATGACAAGGAATATCCCTATATAAAAGTAACCTTAAATGAAATGTATCCCCGTGTGATGAAAGCTTATCGCATTGGACCTGATCGTGAACAAGGTGCTCGTTATTATGGACCTTATTTAGCCTCAGATTTACAACGAGCTCTAAGGACTATCCATCAAATTTTTCCGGTTATGACCTGTAACAGAGTTCTGCCAAGAGATATTGATAAACAAAGACCTTGTCTTAAATATTATATTAATCGCTGTGTTGGTCCTTGTAAGGGAGATGTTTCTGTTGCTGAATATAGAGAAAGTGTCGATGAAATTTGTCGATTTCTAGATGGTCAATATGAGGACTTACTCAAAAATATAAAAGATAAAATGGAAACTGCCTCCGAAAATCTTGAATTTGAGAAAGCTGCTGCTTGGCGTGATCGGTATCAAGATCTAGAAAAACTTACAACAGAACAAGTAGTTGTAACTAAAGTGCCAGAAGATATTGATGCTTT
>JAAYRJ010000219.1 GCA_012518845.1 Clostridiaceae bacterium | reverse complement strand
GGTCAATTATTTTCTCCAATGCATATTCCTGTCCTACTATGTGGTCTAGTGACTGGACCTCTCTATGGACTTGCTACTGGTGTTTTTGGTCCATTGTTATCGTCACTATTAACTGGGATGCCACCCACAGCATTTTTGCCAAATATGATGATTGAACTAGCTTTATATGGTCTAATTGCTGGTTTAATGATGAGGATTGTCCACACCGGTAAATTGTATTTAGATATCTTAATTAGCTTAATAGTAGCTATGCTGTTAGGCAGAGTTTTTATCGGTATTGTTATCTGGTTATTTCTTTCTCAGGGAGACTACGGTATCTCAGCATGGTTTGCAGCTTATTTCACTGGCTCAATTCCAGGGATTATTGCACATATTATTATTATACCGATTGTTACTTTGGCTTTGATAAGAGCAAATTTAGTGCCAAACAAATACGAAAAATCAACAAAATAAAATTATTTCGATTTCGGAACTTAAGTTACCATTCTTTAATCCTTAATGTCCTATGATGAGTGTAGTTGAAAAACAGAAATCAAATAAAAAAGTTACGATAACATTTATCTAGGAGGATTAAGAATATGGCAAATTATAAAGTAGATGACTTAGCATATGCATACGACGCATTAGTACCAACAATCGATGAAGAAACAATGCATTTACACCATGACAAACATCATCATGCTTACGTAAATAACTTAAATAATGCAATTGAAGGTTTAGATGTTTCTGATGACATTGTAGAATTACTGCAAAATGTAGACCAAGTTCCAGAAGACAAACGTCAAGCTGTCATCAATAATGGTGGAGGACATTATAATCACACTTTGTTCTGGGAAAGCATGATTCCAGGTGGTGCAAGTGAACCACAGGGTGAATTAGCAAGTGCGATTAATAATGCTTTTGGTAGCTTTGATAACTTTAAATCAGAATTTGAAGCTAAAGGTGCCGGTCAATTTGGTAGCGGTTGGGCATGGTTAGTATTAGATAATGATGAACTAAAAGTCGTTAGTACTCCAAACCAAAACAATCCTGTGATGGATGGCTTAACACCATTGCTAGGCAATGATGTCTGGGAGCATGCTTATTACTTAACATATAAGAATGCACGCCCTAACTATCTAAAAGCTTGGTGGGATGTTGTAAATTGGGATGTCGTTGCAAAACGATATGAAGCTGCAAAATAGAAAAATAGCTTTTAATAAAATCATAAAATGCTATCTTATTTAAGGAAAGCCTGATTTATTATCAGGTTTTCTTTCTTTTTAAAGATAATCTAAAAGAGAAGTGGCTATTATAAAATAAATTAGTAGGCCAATCGCATCGATAATTGTGCTGATAAAAGGTCCACTAGCAACAGCTGGATCTATATTTAATTTATTTAGAATAAGTGGTACCATTGCCCCAACAACTGAAGAAAAGCAAATCGTAAGAAAAATAGCTAAACTTACAACAAGGCTCAAATAGAAATTAGTTTGCAAAATAATTAAGGTTACAAATAAAATAATTCCTGAAATAAGTCCAATAATAAGACCAGAACCAAATTCTTTTTTTACTGTATCACCAATCTTTTCTTTTGAACCAGCTTTAAGATTAATGTCACGCACAGTAACAGCTAATGCTTGGGTCCCCACATTACCACCTGTACCTATTATCATTGGGATAAAGACAGATAGTGCCAATACTGATTGGAGTGTATCCTCAAATACTCCGATTAATCCACCAACTAACATTCCCATAAAGATTAGTAAAATAATCCAAGGTGTTCGCTTTATAGCAGTTTTAAAGACTGATAATTCTTCGCCTTCAGCACTAGATTTTGGTACACCTGCAAAGGAAATCAAGTCTTCAGTTGCTTCTTCTTCTAAAACATCCATTACATCATCAAATGTAACAATACCTCGCATTTTTTTGTCTTTAGTAAGAACTGGGACAGCAAGCAAATCATAATTTTGGATAACTCTTGCTACCTCTTCTTGGTCAGTATCGGTATAAACAGAGACAATTTGATCATACATAACATTTTTTATCAACTCGTCAGATGGGGATAAGATAAGGTCGCGCATAGAAATAACACCAACTAAATGGCGTTGCTGATCCAGAACATAGAGATAATAAATAGTTTCTGCTCTATGACCAATTTGACGAATATGCTCTATTGCTTCGGATAAAGTGCTATCAGCAGAAACCGAAATATATTTCCTTGATCATAATTGCGCCAGCCGTTTCATCTTCATAGGCCAGCATTTCACGTACTTGATCACGTCTGGTTGTATCAAGCAAGTCAAGAATGTATTCTGGTTCAAATCTATCTGAATAATCCACTAACTCAGCAATATCATCGGCTGGAACAAATGTTAAGACCTCTATAAGAAATTCTTTAGCTAAGTACTCAATGGCATCTTCTTGATCTTCCTTATCCATCCAGACAAATACATCAGCAAACTCTGAAGGGGATAACAATTTAGATAACTTTTTCTTTTTTTCTGGATAAAGAAGATGAAACACTTCATGTTTGTCACGGTCATGCAATTTTAGGAAAAGACTTCTAAATTTTGAACGATCATCGTCACGTACAGATCGAAAAATATCATCAAAATATGCTTGTCTATCAATTCTAATTTCATTGCCTGGCATGACATTTCCTCCAAAGAAAAAATTATAATAATTCGATGTCTTTAGCTCTTAATTCATCGATCATCTCTTGTGGCCAAATTGAAGCCTGCACCTCACCAATATGAAACTTTTGCAAGAAAAACATACAGATACGACTTTGACCAATACCTCCACCAATTGTTAGAGGTAATTCATCGTTAATGAGGCTTTTGTGATAAGGCAAATCGATGCGATCCATTTCACCAGAAATTTCTAATTGTGAAAATAAAGATTTAGCATCAACCCTAATTCCCATGCTAGACAATTCTAAGGCACTATCTAAAACTGGATTCCAAACTAAAATATCCCCATTCAAATTCCAATCATCGTAGTCAGGAGAACGTGGCGAATGTGGCTTACCTGATTTTAACTTATGCCCAATTCTTTCAATAAAAACAAATTTATGCTCTTTGCAAATGAGATCTTCCCGCTCTTCTGGGTCTTTATCAGGATACATGTCTTCTAAATCTTGACTGTCAATAAACGTTACTTTATCAGGCAAAAGACGTTCATAACCCTTTATTTTTCCTTGCAGTAATATTTCTATCTCTCTAAAAGTTATGAAGATTAAATTAACAATTTCATGTAAGTAGTCCATATTACGTTCTTCGGCAGTAATAACTTTTTCCCAATCCCATTGGTCTACGTAGATTGAATGAGTGTTATCTGGGAGTTCATCAGCACGAATAGCATTCATATCAGTGTAAAGACCTTTACCTACCCAAAAATCATATTGTCCTAAAGCATAACGTTTCCATTTAGCCAATGATTGGACTATTTCTGCTTCGACTTCTGAATCTGGTGTTTCTTTAACCATAAAAGAAACAGGCTTTTCAACACCTGACAAATCGTCATTTAGACCACTCGATTTTTTGACAAACAAAGGAGCAGAGACTCTCAGCAAATGCAAATTCTTTGCTAAGATTCGTTCAAAATTGTCCTTAATAAATTTAATATTTTTTTGCGTTCTAATCAAATCCGAATCCGAATGATATGAAGCCGGAACCTTATAATTAATCATCTATTATTGACCTCTAATCTATTATATAAGAAAACCTAGACTTAACCATAAAGGGTTTGTAAATCATGTGGATTTAGTTCATCACGTTCTGATCCACGATAATCATGTATAATTTCACCTTCATTAAAAACGATTGTTCTATCCCCATTTTTAAGTGCATCTTTTACATTATGAGTAATCATCATAGTTGTAACGCCCGATTCTCGCACAAATTTATTTGTTACTTCTAAAATCCGTTTAGATGTCTGAGGGTCAAGTGCTGCTGTATGTTCATCTAATAGCAATAATTTAGGTTGTGAGATTATCTCCATAACGAGAGACACAGCCTGCCTTTGTCCACCTGATAGAAGACCTATTTTTGTGTCCATCCGTAGTTCCAAATCCATACCTAAATGAGTTAATTGATCACGAAAGAATCGATAGTCCTTTTTATTTAACGGAAAAAGTGAAGGTGAAGCTTTTCTAGTATAAGCAAGTGCTAAATTTTCGGCAATCGTTAAATCTGGAGCCGTACCTAATTGTGGATCTTGAAAAATACGAGATATATGTAAAGCACGTTTATGTTCTTTAGTCCAAGTTATGTCATCATCATCTAAAATAATGATGCCATCGTCTAATTCAAAAGTACCGCAGATCCCGTTAAATAAAGTGGTTTTCCCAGAGCCATTAGCGCCAAGAATTGTAACAAATTCACCTTTTTTCAAATCTAAATTAACACGATTTAGGGCTATTTTTTCATTGGATGTACCAGGGAAAAATACTTTTGTCATCTGACGAATTCTGAGCATTACATCTTCTTGTTGAGCATGAGTTGCCATATTACTTCTCCTTCTGGTTAATATTCAACGAATCAATATTGACTTGATTTAAATCATCATTCTCCAGCCATTTTTTTGCTAAGTTTTTATGTAATTGTTTTTTGCGACGTCTGATATTTGCATCTTGAATAGTAGGAACCATTAAAGCTAGAATAACTATGATGGTTGAAATTAAATTTAAAGAATAAGATGGCAAAACATCAAATTTTAGGGCTATAGCAAAGATGAAACGATAAATGACAGAACCTATGACTGTAGAAATTAATCCTTTTGTAACACCATTACGCCTAAAAATTGTCTCACCTATTATTATTGCCGCCAAAGCAACAACTAAAATACCAGAACCAGAATTTACATCTGCAAATAAATTATAATGTGCTATCAAGGCACCACTAAATGCTGTTAAAGCATTACCGATACACAAACCAATCATAATCATATTGTCTGTATTTATCGAGGTATGCCTAACCATAGCTGAATTATTTCCTGTAGCACGAATTGTTAAACCTGTCCTAGTACGAAAGAAAACAGCAAGTATGGTTGTGACAACAACAACTATGAATAAAGTTAGGATAGTTTTTGATATATCTTCATTACCAACATATTGATCTATCATGCTGTAAAGAGTTTCCTTGCCTATTAAAGAAATATTTGCTTTTCCGCCTGCTACTAGTAAGTTAATTGTATAGAGAGCAGTCATTGTCAAAATTCCAGACAATATTGAAGCAATATTAAATTTTGTGTGAAGGATACCAGTTACAAGTCCTGCCACCGCACCACTAAGGCAAGCAACAAGAATACCCACCAATGGTAAATAATCATAAGCAAAAACAGCTGATACTATCATTCCTAAAGTAAAAGAGCCTTGAACCGTCATATCAGCAATATTTAAAATGCGAAACGGTATGTACAATCCCATCGCCAATAAACCATATATGAGGCCTAATTGAATGGCGGAAAGTACCTGTGCAATTGTCATCTCCAATCTCCTCGTTTCATTGTAATAAGATATTCTGGTTTAAACCAGAATATCTTATT
>JAAYRJ010000218.1 GCA_012518845.1 Clostridiaceae bacterium | reverse complement strand
TTCCGGCGTCAATCGTTCCTCTGGCAGCTCAAATTGGTTAGTGGATCTTTTCCTGATGGGTGATTATAATGCAATGGTTAACTATGAAACTTTGATTATCCAAACGAATGAACAGTTAGAAGCACAGGGTAAAGAGACATTGTATGCAGTTTACCCAGTTGACGGCCTTTCAATCAGCGATTCTCCTTTAGGTTACGTAAATAAAGGTGATGCAAAAAAAGAGGAAGCTTTTCTTGAGTTTCAAGAATATATTCTTTCAGATGAAGCTCAAAGTGAAATAGAAAAAACAGGTAAACGCAACAGTTATGGTAAAGTTCGTGATGAAAACAAAATTTATTATAAGCCAGAGTGGGGCATCCAAGTTGATAAGGTTTTATCACCACTCAGATTTCCGCCAACAGAAGTTATTGAGGAAGCTTTAACTCTGTATCAAACTAGCTTTAAGAAACCTGCCTATACGGTGTATATTCTAGATTATTCTAGTAGCATGCGAGGTGACAGACAGGAACAAATGGTTGATGCCTTGGCCCAAGTTCTACTACCAGAAAATGCAAAACAGCATCTCTTGTTAGGTACTCAGCAAGATCAAACTATTATTATTCCATTTTCTTCCGAGCCTATGGATGCACAAGAAAAATCAGGAAATGATTTAACAGAACTTTACGATTTTGTAGAAAGTACCTTTGCAGGTGGAAATACGGCTATGTATGAAGCGACTTTAGCAGGATTAGAAATAATTAAAAACGAGCCTGATTTAGCTAAATACAATCCAGCAATAGTTCTGTTAACGGATGGTGAAGCAAATGGGGATCTGGATTATTTTGATTTAGAAGCAAGCTACTTGAATCTAAAAATTGATGTTCCAATCTTTTCGATCAAATTTGGTGATTCAGCTGATGATCAGCTCGATATGATAGCATCATTAACAAATGCCAGAGTTTTTGATGGGAGAGAAAATCTAATAGAGGCATTCCGTAGTGTGAAGGGATATAATTGATGCAATCAGGCAACTCAAATATTGGAAAAGAGCTCTTAGCTGGTGCTGTTAGTTCGATATTCTTTCTTATTACCTTTATAGGTTTCAATTGGAGCATTTTTGTCAGCTTAGGACTTGCTATTTTACTTTGGCTGGCTATTAGTTTACTTGCAACACCTGTAAAAAAAATTGGTAGCATGCCTATTGCTCAGCTTGAACAAGGTGAGAGGATCAGCCAAATTTATAATGATGCACAAGAAGATATGAAGGAAATGCAAAACCAACAAAAGAAAATAAAAGATCATAAAATTCAAATGCAAGCTAATTCGTTGGTGATGATTGGTACAAGTATAATGAATTATCTTACAAATCATCCGCAGGCTATTTCTCAATCAGAACATTTTTTAGATTATTACCTGAACACAGCAAATCGAATTTTAAAAAATTATATTACTTTACAAAATGCTCAAGTTTCTGAAGAAAAATGGCGCCTAGTCCAATCTGAGACAGCCGAATCACTTACTTATTTAAATAAAATTTTTACCAAACAACGTGACAGCTATTTTAAAGATACAATTTTGCAATTAGAAGTTGAATCCGATTTGCTTGAAAAAACAATTGAGCTAGGAGGAGGCAGAAATTGAAAAAACAAAAATTTATTGGCCTAATTATGTTGTTGGTGGTTGTAGTTGGTGCTGTGTTATATGTTATGTTCCTTGGGAATAGGCCTACACAAGTTGACATTACGGGATTATTGGGTGGAGAAAAAATTGGTTTGTTTGAAAATCAGGAATTTAAAGAACAGCTTAAAAAGGAATATAACCTAAGTATGGATTATCGAAAAG
>JAAYRJ010000217.1 GCA_012518845.1 Clostridiaceae bacterium | reverse complement strand
TTAGGCATAGCGTTTAAAACATATGCAAAAAAGCCTAACGCAGTTTTTTGTTCATTACTTACTTCATGAATGGATTCTGGAATTGGACCTAAACTGGCAAACATGTTAAAGACATGATCATTACAAATTCCAAGATTCATTTTTTTAGTTTTATTAAATTTATATGCGGTAATCGCACGTCTTTTTAGATAGGGGATACCGAGAATTTTTGCCATCAAATTCCCAGTGCCGGCGGGTACAATTGCAATTTTTGGACGTTTTTCATAATCTTTAAAGCCTGTGATCGCACCATTAAGTGTACCATCTCCACCCACAACCATAATACTATCGAAATTATTTTCAGCTGCTTCCTTGCCAAATGTAACAGGATCCTGAGGGGAATGTGTCTCTTTAAAAACAATTTCTTCAAAATAATTTTTAAGATGTTGATTAATCATATTTTTTAATCTAATACCTGACTCACTCCCAGACTTTGGATTAATGATGACCATAATATTCCGCATAATTTACCTCAAACTTACAATTGTCTGCTTTGAATTATAGTATTTTCTTATTTGATTTAAAAGCTATCAACCAATTTATTAGGATTTAAAATAATTCTTTTGTTTTTAGCAATTCAGTTTTTCATGTTAAACTAAGAGTAAATTATTTTTTTTAGAAAGGTGAATATGTTTAACACAATTTTTTCAAGAAAATCTATCAGAGAGTATACTGGTGAAAAAATCTCTTCAGAAGATCTGGAGAAAATATTAGAAGCTGGACAAGCTGCTGCAGTTGGTCGAGGAGATTACGAATCTTTATTATTAACAGTAATTTCAAATCAAGATTTGATTGATGAGATCGAAGCAAATGATAGCAAGATTATGGGTGAAGAGAGTCATCCGTTCTTTGGTGCTCCACAAATCGTATTAATTTCAGTAAAGCCTTCAGATACTGAACCAAGTAATGTTGAGTTTGCCAGTGTTGGTTGTATAGCAGAGAATATTAGTCTAGCCGCAACAGAGCTTGGTGTAGGTTCTTGTCTCATTTGGGGAGCAATTCGTCGCGCCCTAGGTAATGAAGAGTTATTAAAAAAATTCGAATTACCAAAAGGATATTTTCCTTGCGGCGCTGTAACTCTTGGTAAAACAAATGTTAAATTTGAGGCAAAAAAGAATCGTCATCAAATAAAAATAAAATACATAGATTAGATAGTATAGAGATATAATTCTTAATAAGAGCAATTAATACAGATGTCTAACAATGTTTTTTTAATTAATTTTTATTGTAAAAAGACCTTGGCTCTTTTAGCTAAGCCAAGGTATCCACAAGCAATAGAAAAACAAGAGAACAAGAGAATTAATTTCTCCCGGACACATTTGTAACGATAAACACTGGCAAACTCATATGTTATATGGTGGGTGTTTTTCGCGAGGCAGGTCTGCAAGATATTCGGCTTTTGGTGAAAATGGTTGCGATATTTGCTTTTGATCTTAAACGAACAGGATCTTTTTTTCAGGTCTGCCCAAACAATTACTAAATCTATAAAATAAATCTGCAATTTTATCTCTCTCTTCTGCCAAGAGAATGTCTGAATAAGCAGTAGCTGTAGTAACTTTACCAATTTTAACATCTACGTTTAATCTAAACAAAATAATATCATCTAAGAATAGCTTGTTTTTTAGGAAATTGCCTTATAGATATTGACTGTTTTTCCTTATTTAGTAAAATTTAACCACATACTGTTGATTGAAACAGGATGGTGATGTCTATAATTTTTTTGAGAGGCCAAGATTATGAACTTAAAACAGAACTTTTCCCTATTTTTGGTAGTAATTTTTATCTTTGCTGGAATGACTGCTTGCGACAAAGCGGAGGCAGATAACGAGTATACTTTCCAATCGGTGGCTAGTTTAAATAGCGTTTTTAATTCAAGTTTTGTGAATTCTTATAATGGAGTTGTGGTAGCCAGAGAGAGCGTGAAAGTTCATAAGCACAACAATCTGGAAATCGCCGAGATTCTTGTTGAACAAGGGGAAGCTGTAGAAAAAGACCAGGTGCTTGCACGCTATGATGTCGACAAATTAAGCATGGATATTGAGAAAGAAGAAATAGAAGCCGAGAAAATTAAGAGTGGTAATCTTAGTAGCGAAGCTCAAATTAGCCAACTTCAAGAGGCTAAAAAGGGAGCAAGTCAATCTGAACAAGTAGAGTACGACTTACAAATAGAGGAACTGCGGCTGACAATTGCTGAGGGCGAGTATAACTTACAACTCAAAACAAAAGAAATAGAAAGACTGAAAGAAAGCCAAAGCGATAGCGAGATTAAATCACCCATTGCGGGAATCATAAGCAAGCTAAATACAGATAACAATTCCTCGGAAAATCCAAATGATTATTTCTATTCGCCAGAGTTCAACCAAGAAGAGGAGCCTAGTGCTTTCATAGAAATTACAGAAGCTGGTTCTTATAGGATTAAGGCTAGTATTAACGAGATGAATATGGGTGAACTAAGTGAAGGCATGGAGCTTAACATTGTAAAAAGAGCTGACGGTCAAAAGTTTAAAGGAACCTTAAGCTCAATAGCTTACGACCAAGCAACTAGTAATTCTGATGACCAATATATGGGCGGTCATTTTGGCTATGGACCAAGTAGTGATAATATCAGTGAAAATATGTCTTCTACTTATCCTTTTTATGTTGAACCAGAGGAAGGCACCGATTTAAAACTTGGCGAACACGTTCTCTTAAGTGTCCGTTCAGAAATGGATACAAAATATGAGGGGCTTTTAACTATTCCATCAGATTTTGTGGAAACTAGTGATGATGGTGATTTTAAGGTCTATAAAGAAAATAATGGCAAAGCTGTTGAAAGTAAGGTGGAGGGTTATTTCGCACCGGAGGGTCACCTCTTTGTTATTGAAGGAGGCCTTGATTCAGAAGACTTGATCGCCCATCCTTTTGACGTCAACCCGCCTGACTGGGAGGATCTACCCGAGTATGACCTGGAAGATATGGGAGGCGACATGCCAGTCGAAGGATTTGAGGGATATATGCCTGTTGAGGGTTTTGAAGGCGGCATAGATGATGAACTGCCAGAGGGTTTTGAGGACAGCATGCCACCAGAAGGCTTTGAAGGTGATATGCCGATTGAAGATTTTGAGGAGGATATGCCAGCCGAGACCCAACCGAGTCAAGCTGATGATTTGCCTAAGGGAAAAAACCGTTCAGAGAACGATACTTCAATTTTTAAGGAGGGATAGCTGATGGCTCTTCTTGAATTAAAAAATGTTACAAAAGCTTTTCCCATGGGAAAAGATGAACTCGAGATTCTTCATAATATAGATTTTAGTTTGGAAGCAAGAGAG
>JAAYRJ010000216.1 GCA_012518845.1 Clostridiaceae bacterium | reverse complement strand
TATGGCAAGCAACGCTAGATGGCTTAGTCAAAAAAAATCGCATAGATCTAAAAATGTTGCTCTCACCTGCAATCATTGAAGCTAAAGATCAAGATTGGAAAATCATATTTAGTGACGACCTAAAAGCACATTATCAAAATATTTCAGAGAATGAAAACAAACAAATTATTCTGGAGACTTTACAAGAAGTTACATCTGATGTCAAAATTGAACTTGCGGTAGAAATATCGGAAGCTAAAATAGATGAAGAAAAAAATTTAAACAAACCTGAATTACAGTGGATAAAAGATGTCAGGCAAATGGGAAAAGATTTAAACATCCCAATTGAGATGGAGGAATAATAATGGCAAGAAGAAGAGGTGGATTTCATGGTGGCGGTGGAGCCCCAAATATGAATCAATTAATGCAACAAGCACAAAAGATGCAAAGAGATTTAGAAGAGGCTCAAGCAGAAGCCGCGAAAATTACATCAAAAGCATCTGTGGGTGGTGGGATGATCGAAGTAGAAGTTGATGCAAATCATCAAATTATTGATCTGAAAATTGACCCAACTGTTATTGATCCTGATGATCCAGAAATGTTAACTGACCTATTTATTGCAGCGGTTAATGAGGCAAATCGAACCCTTGATGAAAAAGTTGAGGAATCAATGTCGAAAGTTACTGGTGGTACCGGTGGCTTAGGTATGTTTGGCTTATAATATGTATAAATTCCCTAATTCTATTGCTAAACTTATCCGTGAACTTGGTAAGCTACCCGGTATAGGGTCAAAAACGGCTCAAAGACTAGCATTCCATATTTTGTCTTTAGAAAATGAAGAAGCAAATCAATTAGCTGAATCTATTGTAAACGCAAAAAAGAACACCACTTTATGTTCGGAATGTTGTAATTTAACCGAGGCGGATCCCTGCCCGATTTGTTCTAATAACAAGCGAGATCACAAATTACTATGTGTTGTTGAGCAACCACGGGATGTAGCTGCTTTAGAAAAAATGAATGAGTACCATGGACTTTATCATGTACTTCATGGTGCCATTTCTCCAATGGATGATATTGGACCAGAAGATATAAAACTAAGGGAATTATTGATTCGTTTACAAGATCACTCTGAGATCAAGGAAATAATCTTGGCAACAAATCCAACCGTCAATGGTGAGGCGACTGCAGTCTATCTATCACGTCTGATAAAACCAACTGGGATTACAATTAGCCGTATAGCCTCTGGATTACCAATGGGTGGTGATTTAGAATATGCTGATGAAATTACGTTAGCAAAGGCATTTGAAGGACGTAAAGTTTTGTAAAAAATAGTCAATTTATAAATTATTATGGAAATAGCCGAGTTAAGAAACTCGGCTATTTTAATAAGTCATTGTTTTGAAATTACTATTCTTTTAACAGGTTAGAAATAGCTTTAAAATTAGGATTTTTTGAATCTTTTAATAGATCATAAGCCATGCTTTGAGAATTAGAAATAACTGCACCCATATCTCGCATTAATTCTATAGCATTATTTTTGTTCTTTTTATCGATAGAGCCAACAGCATCAGCTGCAAGAAAAACAGAATAATTGTTTTTTAATAAATCTCGTACTGTTTGAAACACACAAATATGAGTTTCTATACCGGCAATAATTAAATTTTTAATCTGATCTGCTTCAATTTGCTTTTGCACTTCCGGCAAAAATGCATTAAAAGCTGTTTTTTCCCAATAATGAGTATTACAATCTTCAAGCCACAACTTTATTTCTGGCAAAGTTTCGCCCAAGCCTTGAGGATATTGCTCAGTGACATAGATAGGCATCTCAAAATACTTTGCTGAATGAATAAGAGTTTTTAATGGCTTTAATAATTTTTTCTTACCCGAAATTGCAGGATAAAGCCTTTCTTGATAGTCAATTAATAATAAAGCTGTACCATTTGAGTCTAAATAATATTTTTCCACTTGACACCTCTCATTATTTCTAATAATTTAATAAATTTTCTAGATCTAATATTGTTTATTTAAACATAAATTATTGTTGCTTTTATCATATCAAAAATCAATTATTAAGCTATTATTTATGTTTCATATAGGTTTATTTCGAACAAATAGCCTTCTTTTGCCAAAAAAAGTATAATGCAAAACATTGACTAAAAAATTTAGGAGGAACTTCAATGGCTTACAAAAGAATTTTAACGATTCAGGATATTTCTTGTTTGGGACAATGTTCTTTAACTGTCGCATTACCAATTTTATCTGCTGGCGGTATGGAAACTAGTATCATTCCTTCAGCTATTTTATCTACCCATACAGCCGGTTTTAAAAATTATACATTTCATGATCTAACAGAGGAAATACCTAAGATCAAAGATCATTGGGTGGCTGAGGATTTAAAATTTGATGCAATCTATACTGGTTATCTTGGAAGCACCAAACAAATAAATTATGTAAAAGATTTGATTGATAGTGTTGCTAATAAAGATTGTCTTAATTTTATCGATCCTGCTATGGCAGATCATGGTAAATTGTATCCTGCTTTTGATATGAGCTATGTCGAGGAAATGAAAAAGTTAGTTGAGGTAGCTGACTTCACATTACCTAACTTAACAGAAGCATGTTTCTTAACCGGAATCGAATATAAAGAAGAATTCGATAAAGAATATATTTTAAGCGTTTTAGAGAAATTAGTTCAATCACCTGAACAAACTGTAATTTTGACCGGTATAGGGTATCGTCCTGGAAAAACTGGAGTAGTTGTTTACCAAAATGGAGAGTATGATTATTACGAGCATGACTTTATTACCGAAGGTTTTCATGGCACTGGCGATGTTTATTCTTCAGCTTTTGTGGCTGCTTATATGAATGGCAAAACGGCAATGGAAGCTGCAAAAATAGCTGCTGACTATACACTAGCTTGTATTAAGTTTACCGAAGATGACAGAAAGGAACATTGGTATGGTGTTAAATTTGAGCCAATGTTACCAAAGTTAATTGAAGCAATAAATAAATAAATTTATTTTTCATATAACAACCAACAAAAGAGGGGAGGCTTGTAAAAAAACTAATCTCCCCCTCTTTTTTATTAAATATAAATATTTAAGTAAACTGTGACCAACAATTTTAGATTTATTATTTGTGGACACCTAGCAGTTTATGAAGATTCTCTAGCTTCACCTCTTCTGATTCCATTTTTTCAGCCTCTGTGAGATTATCAGTCTTTTCTAAATTAAATTTGGCACTAGAGATCATCAATTTGATTCGATTTAGCTGATTGACTTCACTTGCGCCAGGATCATAGTCGATTGGTGTTATATTAGCACCTTTATATCTACTATGTAAAACTTTAATCATTCCCTTACCAGTAACATGGTTTGGCAAACAAGCAAATGGTTGACACATGATAATATTGGGTGCACCGGAATAAATTAGATCAATCATTTCTGCCGTTAAAAACCAACCTTCGCCAGTAGAATTGCCTAATGAAAGAACTTCTTGAGCATAATCTGCTAGTACGTGAATATCTTGTGGTACAGGAAATTTACCTGTTTCAGCTAAACGTTTTTTGATCCGATTACGATACAATTCTAAGATTTTTATAATAGTTTCACCGGCGATGCTTGCTCCTAGTGATTCACCTAGTTCTTGATGTTTAAAAGTTGGATTTAGTGCACAATAGAGGAAAAAATCAAGCAAACCAGGCACGACTGCTTCACAATCTTCATCTTCTATTACTCTAACAACATTATTATTTGCGTCTGGTTGAAATTTGACTAAAATTTCACCTACTACACCCACCCTTGGCTTTCTAGGAACGTCTTGCATTGGGAATTGATCAAATTCTGAAATAACTTGTTCGATAATCTTGTTATAGCTATATTCTTTTGATTTACCAGAAATGAAATCCTTACATATATCTAACCATTTTTGATAAAGAGCATCTGCAGAACCTGCTTCTATTTCATATGGTCTTACACGTAATAATAGGGTCATGAGTAAATCGCCTAAAACTACGGCCTGGATAGCATGATGTA
>JAAYRJ010000215.1 GCA_012518845.1 Clostridiaceae bacterium | reverse complement strand
TATGGTGGTCACTACGTCAAATCTGGGATAAAGATTTAATTTATGAAGGTCATAAAGTTGTTCCTTATTGTCCCAGATGTGGCACTGCTTTATCCAGTCATGAAGTCGCCCAAGGTTATCAGGATGTTACTGAAGCTTCAGTTTATCTTCGTTTTAAAATCATTGATCAACCTAATACATATTTTACGGCTTGGACGACAACACCTTGGACTCTACCTTCAAACTTGGCGCTTTGTGTTCATCCTGATGCAACTTATGTACTTGCAGAAAAAGTAGAAGAAATTAATGGCGAACAACAAACTAATCGTTATTATGTTGCCGAAACTTTAAAAGATACAGTTTTAGGTGAAGATGCAAAAGTAATCAAGAAAGTAAAAGGTACAGAGCTGGAAGGAATTAAATATGAACCTCTCTTCCCATATGCTAAAGATACTGTGGCAAAATCTCATAAAGAAGCATTCTTTGTGACAGTTGATACTTATGTCACAATGGAAGATGGTACTGGCATAGTTCACATAGCGCCTGCTTTTGGTGATGATGACGCACGAATTGGTAAGAGTTATAATTTACCATTTGTTCAATTCATCAATGAAGACGGCACAATGCCAGAAGCTGTAACAGATTTTGCTGGTTTGTCTTTTAAAGAGTCTGATCCAAAAATCATAGAGCTCTTAGATAATAATGGACTATTAATTAGAGAAGAAGAACATACTCATAATTATCCATTTTGCTGGCGCTGTCACACACCGTTAATGTATTATGCAAGACAATCTTGGTTTATTGAAATGACCAAACTCAGAGATAATTTAGTCGCAAATAATCAGACGGTAAACTGGATTCCACCTACAATTGGTACAGGACGCTTTGGTAATTTTTTAGAAAATGTAATAGATTGGGCCGTTTCGCGTGAAAGATATTGGGGTACTCCACTACCGGTCTGGCGTTGTGATGATTGCGGACATGATCATTTAGTTGGTTCTTTAGAAGAATTAAGAAGCATGTCAGACAATTGTCCAGAGGATATCGAACTTCATCGTCCGTATATTGATGCTGTACATCTTAACTGTCCAAAATGTGAAGGCAAAATGACGCGCAGACCAGAAGTTATTGATGCTTGGTATGATTCAGGCGCAATGCCTTTTGCCCAATATCATTATCCATTCGAAAACAAAGAGTTGTTTGAAAAAACTTTCCCGGCAGATTTTATTTCTGAAGCAGTCGATCAAACGCGTGGTTGGTTCTATACCTTAATGGCAATAGGTACAGCTGTATTTGATCAATCTCCATTTAAGAATTGTATTGTCATGGGTCATGTTCAGGATAAGGATGGACGTAAAATGTCCAAACATATTGGCAATGTAGTCGATCCGATGGAAGTTTTAGACGAGGAAGGTGCCGATGCAGTACGCTGGTATTTCTTTAGTAATAGTCAGCCTTGGCTTCCATCTCGTTTTTCATCAGAAATGGTCAATGAAGTCAAACGTAAATTTATTAGTGGTCTCTGGAATACTTATGCATTTTACGTTTTGTATGCAGATATTGATAAGTTTGATCCAAGTCAATATAGCTTAGATTATGCAGAGCTTGGGGTCATGGATCGCTGGATCTTAAGTAAGTTAAATACACTGATTAGAGATGTAGACACAAGACTTGCTAAATACGATATTACTGGTTCTACCAGAATTATGGAGGATTTTGTCGATGACTTATCTAATTGGTATGTCAGACGTTCTAGAGATCGTTATTGGGGTGATGGCATGGGTCAAGATAAGATTAATGCTTATATGACCTTGTACACCGTACTTGATAAGCTCTCTCGTTTGTCAGCACCATTTGTTCCGTTCATGACAGAAGCGATTTATCAAAATATTGTCAGACCTTTCTTCGATGATGCCAGAGAAAGTATTCATCTCTCTGATTTTCCTAGCTATGATGAAGCCTTAATCGACGAAGAATTAGAAGAACAAATGCAAATAGTTTTAGATTTGGTCAATCTAGGCCGATCTGCAAGAAATATTTCTGAACTTAAAATTCGCCAACCATTGCAAAAGATGTATGTGGTAACAGAAGATAAGTTGGATGATGCATATCAGCCTCTAGTTTTAGACGAATTAAATGTCAAAGAATTACACTGGGAAAGTGATGCAGATAGTTTACAAGATTTTGAATTTAAACCTCAACTGCGTCTCTTAGGTCCTCGTTTTGGTAAAAACTTACCAGAAGTAAATCAGGTTTTAGCAAATGTTAATGGCAGAGAAAGATATAGTGAACTAAATGAAAAAGGTTACATCGAAATTGAAATAGCTGGCCAAGTGGAAAAGCTAGATGAGGATGATTTATTAATTTCTTCAATTCAAGCTGAGGGACTTGCAACAGCATCTGACCACGGTGTTACAGTAGCTTTGGATACCACTTTGACAGATGACTTGATTGCAGAAGGTAATGTACGTGAAATTATTTCTAAAGTTCAAAATATGCGTAAAGAGAGTGGCTTTGAAGTAGCTAATCGAATTCATCTTTATTATGCAGACAATGAAGACCTAGGCAAAGTGATTGAACAATACAAAGATACAATTAAAGAAGAAGTTTTGGCAGTAGAAATTACTCCTTTAAAAGAAGGTGTACCATTTGTTGAATCATGGGATATTAATGGTCAAGACTTAACGCTTGGTATGGAGGTAGTAAGCTAACATATACTAATAATATTTTATTATTGCTAATTTGAGGCAAATTAGATAAGATAAATTTTGAAAAAGCAGAATCCACTGTTTCACGGTCAAGGTTCTGCTTTTTTAATAAATATCCGGATGACTGTTTTTCATCTATGGAGGTAAAAAATGAATAAGAAAGTATTTAATCTAGCATTGGCTGGAGTTTTAGCTGCGCTCTATATTATTTTAACTCTACCCTTTGCTCAATTCGCATTTGGTATGGTGCAATTTCGCTTAGCTGAGATTTTAACAGTGTTACCTATCTTAACGCCTGCAGCAATACCAGGAGTCTTTATTGGTTGTTTATTAGCTAATTTTTTAAATCCGCAAAATCTGGGTTTAATAGATATTTTAGGTGGAAGTTTAACAACTCTTGTAGCAGCCTATTTGACTTGGAAAATAGGCAAACCTTATCGTCAGTATGTATTAAAACAAAAATACGGTATCGCAGGTCAAGATCCAGTTAAACAAAATCAAGCAAAAAAACTACCAAATAGTTTACGACTTAATTTAATTTTGGCACTCTTACCACCAATCTTATTAAATGGCTTAGTAGTAGGTACATATCTACCATTTTTGTTAACTGATGGTCCAGACTTACTACTCGTCCTTGGCACAATTTTATCTGTCAGTATTTCACAAGCAATAGTAATCTTAGGTATTGGCATGCCACTCTTGATTTTGCTTTCAAAAAATAAGAGCTTTCAAGATTTATTGGCCTAATTTTTACTAATTGCTAAGATAGTTGCATAATATAGAAAATATATTTGATATTCGGTTGTAAGTTGCAACCGAATATTTTTTGAGGTCAACAATGAGTCAAAGTCACTATTTTAATCCAGATCCTAGTTTGGACCATCAGCATCAAATAATTGGCTATTCTTTATCTGGACATAACTTTTCATTTAAAACTGACAAAGGCGTGTTTTCTAAAGATAAAGTTGATCATGGAACAAATGTCATGTTAAAGGCAATCTTAAAAGATCAAAACAACTTTCCTGATCAAGCTGAAATTACAGCACTTGACTTTGGTTGTGGCTATGGTGTTGTTTCTATTGTCCTACAAGAGATCCTTGCCAAAGAAAATATTTTTAATCAACAAAATTGGTTTAGTCTTGATATTAACCAAAGAGCGATTGCTTTAGCTAAACAAAATGCGATAAGATCGGGTGCCAAAATCTCATTTTTAGAGTCAGATGGGATTCCGCTTGATTTTGGAAAATT
>JAAYRJ010000214.1 GCA_012518845.1 Clostridiaceae bacterium | reverse complement strand
ATAAAGAAGAAATAGGCAGTGATGGTAATACTGGAGCTAAATCTGAAATATTCTTATATCAACTAAATCATCTACATGAACTAATTTTAGGTCGTGAGCCAAAACGCAGAGAAATAGAAGAATTCTATATGAATACCAATCTACTTTCTTCTGATGTATCTAATTTGTTTGATCCAAACTATTCTGAAGTTTCAGATCCTTTAAACAGTAATTATTTAAGCAAAGGGATTGGTATCAATAAATATACAGGCTCAGGCGGGAAATATAGCACCAATGATGCTCATGCGGAATTTGTTGCTTATGTCCTAGATATTTTTGCTAAACACGATATTCCATATCAAATTTCAGAACTAGGTAAAGTAGATTGGGGCGGTGGTGGAACTATTGCCAAATATTTTGCTAAAACAGGTATGAATGTTATTGACAGTGGCGTAGCCATGTTTTCTATGCATTCATGTTTTGAAATTACTGCTAAAATAGATGTTTACAATGCCTATCGCGCTTATTTAGCTTTTTTAAATTCTTAAGTTATTTGAAAAAGAATCAAGATCAAAAAAGGCCAGCTCCATTGAATAGCTGGCCTTTTGAAATTAATTATAATTGAAAATTACTTCAGGACAAAACGGAAAAAATTCTTTTTACCGCGTCTAATAATTGCTTCATTATTTTCAAAATGATTCTCATTTAAGTTACCATTTGGATCTGTGATCGAGACATCATTAAGATAAATACCACCTTGCTTAATCAGACGGCGTCCTTCACTTTTGGAAGGAACAATTTTATTGTTATTAAGTAAATCTAAGATGGGAGTGTTGTAAGCTTCATCAGTAGTTAATTCAAATGTAGGCATATCATCAGAGCGGCCACCGCCTGAAAATAATTGTCTGGCTTGTTTTTGGGCTGCTTTAGCCTCTTCTTCACCATGCACAACTTTTGTGACTTCATAAGCTAAAACTTCTTTGGCTTGATTAATTTCTTGTCCTTCTAAATTTTCATATTTTGCGATTTCATCTAAAGACATGAAAGTTAATATTTTCATCGTATTAATTACCGAGGCATCCTCAATATTGCGGAAATATTGATAAAACTCAAAAGGACTCAGTTTATCTGCATCAAGCCATAAAGCACCTTTAGCAGTTTTGCCCATTTTTTCTCCAGCAGAGTTTTGGAGCAATTGAAAAGTCATGCCATAAACTTCTTCTTGCTCAACTCTTCTAACTAAATCAACACCAGAGATAATATTTGCCCATTGATCTTGGCCGCCCATTTGTAAACGACAATCATAACGACGATATAGCTCCAAAAAGTCGTAACTTTGTAAAAGTATGTAACTAAACTCAAAATAAGTTAAACCATCGCCCAAACGGTTTTTGTAAATATCGGTTGCTAGCATTTTATTAACCGAAAAATGCACACCAATATCACGTAAGAACTCAATATAATTGATATTCATCAACCAATCAGCATTATTTGCCATGATTGCTTTATCATCAGAAAAATCAATTAAACGTGCCATTTGCTCTTTAAATTTTGCAATGTTATGGTCAATTGTTGCTTGAGTCATAAGTTGACGCATGTCCGAGCGTCCAGAAGGATCACCAATTTGACCAGTACCCCCACCCATTAAAGCGATAGGAATATGGCCTGCTTTTTGCATGTGCGCCATTACCATCATTTGGGTCAAGTGGCCAATATGTAAACTATCTGCGGTAGGATCAAAACCTATATAAAAAATCGCACCTGGTTTTGCTAAATAATCTCTAATTTTTTCTGGATGAGTTGCATCAGCAAAGTAGCCACGCTCAATTAAAACATCATATACGTTCATTCTTTTCTCCCATTTATTTTTTACTATTATTTTTACATTGGTAATATATTAATACATTATTATCCTTAAGTCATAAACTTTGCGAATATCTGAGAACATACCCAAAAAAGCATGACCTAAAACGAAAAAATTTTATCGTATTCTTAAAGGACTGTCAAAAATTTGGTTAATAGGTTGCTCTGCTAATTCTAGCCAAAATCTAGAAGCACGCAACTCCAATTCTTCTTGCCAAAATTCAGATTTTTCTAGAATTGTTTGAAGTTCACTAAAATTTGAGATAACTGGTAATTTAGCATTCTCTTTCATTTTTTTTAATAAATAACGTCCATCTTTATTAAAGCCAAGTACATGCAAATAAAGTGGCTCAAATTCTCTATCTTTTAAATTTAAGAGCATGTTGCAGAGAGCACGTTTGATTCTTGTTTTTGGATATTGCCTGGTTGTTGTAGCTTCAACAAGTTTATCTATAGCTGGATAATTTTCATTACTAAACCTAATTTCTTTTTTTAGTCGATTTAACAAAGGTTGATCCAAATAGCGTGTTTTCGCCTGATTTGTATTTTCAAGCATTAGATAACAGAGAGAATTTAATTTGCTTTCTTTGACATATGAGCCATTTTGCCAATCTCGTAATAAAATTGCCAATGCTTTGTTAGGCATTGTCTTCTTTAGTAACTTAATTTCCTCAAGATTAAAAAAGGCTTTCTTTTTATTATGTAATAATTTGCGAATCGCTAAAGCAGACGGTAAGGTTAGATCTTTATTAGACAAATCTTGTGCAAGATAGTTTGCACCTTCTCTTTTAATTAAGATTGGCTTTATTTGTAAATTATGTTTTCTTATTGCTTTTAAATATTCAATCGCCAAAATTTGATTTGGTTTAGTTAAGAGATTTGCAATTTCAGTACCTAACATTTGGGCCACAAATTGCTCTCTTGCTTTAGCATAAGAGACGCCATCTTTTAATAATGGTTCTATATATTGCCAAAGAGCAGATTGTTTAACAATCAAAAGCTGAGCAATTTTTTCTAAATTTTCTAGATTATCAGACTCAGAGCCAAAAACGAGATTTTCACAAATTCCAGTCTTAGCCAGTGACAGTACGGCAGTTTCTGCGAAAATTTCTGCTGAACCAAGTGCGGCATAAGTAGGTAATTGCAAAATTAAATCTGCCCCACAAGCTAAAGCCATCTCAGCCCTTGATCTTGCTGATAAAATTGCAGGTTCGCCTCGCTGACAAAAATAGCCAGACATTATTACTGTAATAAAGGCCCTCGGATCTTTTTTCCTAATTTGCTCGATTTGATATTTGTGTCCAGAGTGAAAAGGATTATATTCTGCAACAATACCGTATCTCATTATAAATTTTTCTTCCTTTTATTTAGCTATTTTAAACTTTCATAATTAGATATTTTCTTTTAAGATATTAGCATATTAATTTATTTTGAGGGATTTTTAGACTAATGATGATATCTGATAAGACAAAAAACATTATTAAAATCGTAGCTCCAGTACTTGTTATTATTTTAGTATTAATATTGCTATTTGTTTTTCCTGGATTTCTAAGAGATTCATACCGGATGGAACCCTTAGCAAATAGAAGACTCACACTGCGTGATGAGGCCAGTTTAGCCAGACGTCTTAGCGAAAAAGATCAGGCAATCGAGCTCGCTTTTAAAGAAAATTTTTTGATCCAATTTTTGTCTGAGGGTAAAGAATCAAAAATCGAGGGCGTTTTAACAAGTGTAGAATTAGATAGTCAAGAAAATATAACGGAAAATTTATCGTTTTTATTGGATGATCAGTTTTTATGGGGGAAATATCTTGTCCTTACAGAACAAGAAAAGGAATTTGAAAAGTGGCAAGAAATGATCACAACACTTTACCGTTTTGAAGATTCTTGGGCTGTGATACTCAATCAAAATGGACAGCCGACCGAGACTACGGATATCACCTGGGCTTATGATTTAAAATATGCTGAAGTTTTGTTATTGTCTTTTAATCAAAATCCTTCTAAACAAACCTTAAAAGAGATAAAGCAAATTATGGAGCCGTTATTACCTCTTTTTGCCGACAACAAATTACCAGCAAATGTAAAAATAGATGTTGAAAGAATTTTCTTCCCAGAAACTTCATCTGAGGCAAAACCTACAGCCAATGAGGCACTGTTTGATCCATATAAAGAAGAGGAGTTTATAGCTTTAGTAGATGTAAATTTACATGTTTTAGAATCTTTTGCTTTAATTGATGAAAATTGGCAGAAACCATTTGAAGAATGGCTCACAATTTTTGAAGAAGCAATTGGAGGCTCTGTAAATGATGAGGAGTCAGTCATTTTTTATCCAATAGGAATCTCAAGCGACTTGGAAGATTATTTTGCTACAGGTAATCAGGCTTTTTCTGCCTCTACCTGGGAAAATGTTAAAATTCTCTACAATGTATCAGACATTATTCCGAATCCAACGCTTAGTGGTTTTTATAAAAGAGAAATACTGCAAACAAATTTTTTAAATAAAGCTTATCACAATGTTTCGTTGCAAAGTCTTTCAGAAAACTCTGATGCTGCAAGTATGGCTTTGTTTTCACAATTAATAAGTCAAGATGGGATTAATAATGAAACTATTCAAATAAATGAATCTATCAAAAATGGATTAACAGTCTTGCAGTACAATAATCGCTTCGTCGACTTAGACGGACTTTATTATGAAAAAACAGAAGACGGAAAATTTCTCTTTACTGCCAAAAATCAAATTTCTGTTTTAAATAGTGCTTTGTTTGAGTAATATCTTATTTATTTTTTAAGGATATTTGAAAATTTTTAGGTATATTTCTGAATTATCAATAATTAGTTCAAAATCTTTTAACTATGTAGACAAATGTTAACAATTTGTTAAAATATTAGCTGGAACGGAGTTATCATAAAAAAATTCAAAACATGCCGTTCTAGAAATTGGAGGAAAAAATGAAAAGAATTTTAGCACTTTTATTGACATTAGTGATGATGGTCGGATTAGTTGCAGCCTGTGGTGGTAGTGATGAACCTGCAGAAACAGATGCTCCTGAAGAAGCTGCTGAACCAGCAGATGATTCCGCAGAAGAAGAGCCTGCAGACGAAGAACCTGCAGACGAGGAACCAGCAGCTGGTGGTGAAGCTTCAGATTTAAATGTTGGTGTTTTCTACTATGACTTTGCTGACTCTTATATTTCAACAGTTCGTAGTGAGTTAGATAAAATGCTTGAAGAAGCTGGTATTACTTATACCAACTACGATGCAGCTGGTAGCCAGCCAACCCAAACCGAAGCTGTTAACAGTGCAATCACAGGTGGTACAAATTTATTAGTTGTTAATATCGTTGAGACAGCAGCTATCGATGCCGCACAAGGTATTGTAGATTCAGCAAAAGAAGCTGGCATTCCAGTAATCTTTTTCAACCGTGAAATCGATAATAGCGTTATTGATAGTTATGAACTAGCAGCCTTTGTTGGTACAGATGCTCCAGAAGCTGGTCATATGCAAGGTCAAATGATTGGCGAATTCTTGCTTGAAAATTATGATGATGTAGACTTAAATGGTGATGGCAAAATTTCCTACATCATGTTAAAAGGACAAGAAGGCAACCCAGAAGCTGAAGCTCGTACTCAATATTCAGTTGAAGATGCAAATGCAATCTTAACAGATGCAGGCAAAGAAGAACTAGTTTATTATGATGAAAATGCAGCTTCTAAGTTTTTAGTTGATCCAGACGGCGCATGGAGTTCTGCTGCAGGTCAAGAGTACATGCAAACTGCTTTAGCGACCTATACAGAAGATAGCAATAATATGATTGAAATTGTTATCGGCAATAATGATGATATGGCCCTAGGTGCTTTATCTGCATTACAAGCAGCAGGCTATAATAAAGAAGGTGGCACCTATATTCCAGTATTTGGTGTAGACGCTACAGAAACAGCTGTTGGTAAAATTGATTCTGGCGAAATGACAGGTTCAATCAAGCAAGACAACGTTGGTATGGCAAGCACACTCATGACCTTAATTAACAATGTAGCGAATGGTGATGAAATTATGGCCAATACCGATGATTATAATGTGGATGCCGATGTAGACAAAATTCGTGTTCCATATTCTATCGTTACAGGACAATAAAATCCTATAGATTAATAGATCAAAGTTAATTATTAGAAATTAGGATGTTAAACTGTGTTTGGCGAGATTTATAAAATATAGTTCTCGCCAAACCTATATTAAAAGAAAATCATTATTAATTATGATTTTTGTTTAAAATGGAGGTTTACTGTGACGAAAAATCACCTATTGGAAATGGTTGGTATTTCGAAATACTTTCCGGGAGTACAAGCGTTAGACGAAGTAAAACTAACAGTTAAAGCGGGGACTATCCATGCTTTAATGGGCGAAAATGGAGCAGGGAAATCAACCCTCATGAAATGCTTGTTTGGCACCTATAAAAAAGATTCAGGCGAAATTTTTATTGAAGGTGAGTCAGTGGATTTTGGTAACGCTAAAGAAGCATTAGAAAATGGTGTCGCCATGGTTCAACAAGAGCTGAATCAAGCTTTAACCAGAACAGTTAAAGATAATCTTTGGCTTGGCAGATACCCATTAAAAGGACCTTTTGTAGATGAACGCAAAATGGCTAAAGAAACAGATGAAATATTTAACAATCTAAATATTTCTATTGATGCTAATGCTATTATGTCTACCTTGCCTGTGTCACAAAGACAAATGGTAGAGATAGCAAAAGCTGTCTCCTACAATTCCAAAATTATCGTATTAGATGAACCAACTTCCTCTTTAAGTGAAAATGAGGTTGAACACCTTTTTAGAATTCTTAGAGATCTAAGAGAACGAGGTGTAGGTATTATTTATATTTCCCATAAAATGGATGAAATACGTGAAATCAGTGATGAAATCACAATCATGCGGGATGGCCAATGGATAGCTACAGAAGCCACTCAAGACATAAGCATCGATGAAATAATACGTTTAATGGTTGGAAGAGAATTGACACATCGTTTTCCAGATAAAACAAATGTAGTCAAAGATGACGTTATGATGAGTGTGAAAAATATTTCTGGCCGTTATACAAATTTGCATGATGCAAGTTTTGATCTACATGCAGGAGAAATTTTAGGAGTTGCTGGTCTTGATGGAGCTGGTAGAACCGAATTATTAGAAAACATTTTTGGTGAAATGACTAGAAAAGGTGGCCAAATCTTTCTCGAAGGCCAAGAAGTTCAAAACAAAAATCCAAAAGATTCAATAAAAAATGGTTTTGCTCTCTTAACAGAAGAAAGACGTGCAACTGGTATTCTTGGGATTCGAGACATCCTAGATAATACTGTTATTTCAAGCTTAAAACGCTATTTGAATTTCAATCTGTTCTTAGATGACAAAAAAATGTTAGAAGCAACGGAATGGGCGATTGATTCCCTTGATGTAAGAACTCCAAGTCATAAAACACAAATTCGTGCTTTGTCAGGAGGTAATCAGCAAAAGGTTATCATTGGACGTTGGCTTCTAACTCAGCCTAAAGTTTTACTTTTAGATGAACCAACACGTGGAATCGATGTTGGAGCTAAATATCAAATCTATGAACTTATCATTGAGCTTGCAAGTGAGGGTAAGGGAGTTGTGGTGGTTTCATCTGAAATGCCAGAATTATTAGGAATTTGTGATCGGATTTTGGTGATGTCTAATGGCCGTGTTGCAGGCGAATTAGATCCAAAAACCACTAATCAAGAAGAAATATTAAAATTAGCAGAAAAATATCTCTAAGGATAATGAGGAGTGATTATGAGTACAGAGAAAGTTAAAAAGAATTCAAAGTGGAGTTCGGAGCAAATTAAAGACTTTTTAATTAATAATGCTTTAATTTTAATCATGTTGGTTTTGGTTATCTATGTAACTGCTACCCGTCCAGAATTTTTAAAACCAACATCATTAATTAATTTATTAAGCCTAACAGCTGCGTATCTGCCAGTAGCTCTTGGTATAGCTGGCTGTATCGTGCTAACAGGTACTGACCTTTCAGCTGGTCGAGTAGTTGGTATTACGGCAGTTATTTCAGCTTCACTTTTGCAAGATATAACAGCACCAGGAAAAATGTGGCCTAACTTGGAGCCACCTCCAATTGCATTGGTTTTATTGATCAGTGTCCTGATTGGTGCATTAATTGGTGCCTTTAATGGATTTTGGGTTGCAAAATTTAAACTGCATCCATTTATTGTTACCTTAGCAACGCAATTGATTGTTTATACTTTTATTTTATTGTATATGCAAGCGGGTGAGTCAACTGGACAGGCGATTTCCAGTCTAACAGAAGATTATCGTGAATTTGTTACCGGTTCAGTTGTAGGTGTGCCGATTGGTGGAGGCAAAACAGCTCCCATTCCAAATTATGTTTGGCTTGCTTTATTATTAGCTGGTCTAATGTGGTTAATTTGGAATAAAACAACCTTTGGTAAAAATATGTTCGCTCTTGGCGCCAATGAAGAGGCAGCCAGAGTTTCTGGTGTAAATGTTTTTGCAACAACTATAATTGTATTTGCTCTAGCTGGAGCTATGTATGGTTACGCCGGCTTTATAGAATCTGCCAGAATTGCCTCCAACACTGCAAATACTGGTGCAAATTACGAATTGGATGCTATAGCAGCTTGTGTTATTGGTGGTGTCTCATTTGTTGGCGGTATTGGTAGTATCAGTGGTATCGTAATTGGAGTTCTGCTCTTGAGATTAATTTTTGTTGCCTTACCCATGATTGGTATGGATCAAAACTTACAGTTTGCAATTAAAGGTGGAATCATCCTCCTAGCTTGTGCATTAGATATGCGTAAATATTTGGAGAAAAAATAATAATGGATTTTATGCCAATCAAATAATTTCTCAAACACCTTTTTTGATATCTAATTAGATATTGACGAAGGTGTTTTTTTAATTAAATATTAGAATATTAGAGCTGGAAAAATATTTAAAAATATTAAAACAATAAATGGAGATATTTATGCAAAAGATACAAGATTGGAAACAAAGTCTAAATAATGGTGAGATTGACTCACAACTAAGAAAATTATTAGTTATTCCTCAAGCCGAAGTTATTCCTCAAAGTGTTTATGAAAGATTCCTTAATATCCTCGATAATTTTGTTAAAATTTTTTCAGGGAATAATGTAACCGAAGATAGTGAAGTTGGATTTTTTTCTGCACCAGGTAGGACAGAGCTCATTGGAAATCACACCGATCATCAAAGGGGAAATGTAATTGCAGCTGCTGTAAATATGGATGTCTGGGCTTGTGCTAATCCAAATCAAGATAATACTATTCGCTTTAAGTCTGAAGGTTGGGATTTAATCGAGATTAGTTTAGACGATTTGACTGTTAAGGAAGCTGAAAAAGAAACAACTGCTGCTCTGCTCAGGGGTGTTGCAGCTGGATATGCTCAAAAAGGCTATGAACCTAAGGGTATTAATATTTTTTGTCAATCAAATGTATTGCCTGGTTCTGGTCTGTCTTCATCAGCAGCTATCGAGGTCTTAATAGCTGTTATTCTTAATCATTTTTGGGCAGCAGATCAAGAAGATGCTGTGACCTGGGCAAAGTTTGGCCAATATGCCGAGAACAAATATTTTGGTAAACCGTCTGGACTCATGGATCAGATGGCTTCTGCAGTTGGTTCGGCAGTACATATTGATTTCTATGATCCAAACAATGTTCAAATTGAATCTTTTGATCTCGATTTGGAGAAAGAACAATATGCATTATGTATTATTGATTCCGGAGCTGACCATGCAGATCTAACAGATGCTTATGCTTCGATTCCAGTAGAAATGAAAACAGTTGCAGAGTATTTTAATAAAGATGTCTTGAGCGAAGTTCCTGAAGCTGAATTTTTTGATCACTTGAAAACAATACGTCAAGAAGTAGGAGATCGAGCTATCTTACGAGCTATACATTATTATCAAGAAAACAAACGTGTATTAAATGCTGTAGAAAAATATAAATCTGATGATTTTGCAGCATTTTTGAAAGAAATCCAAAGTTCAGGTAACTCATCCTGGACTCAGCTTCAAAATATTTCGGTAGAAGGTGCAATAAAACATCAGGAGATGGCAGTCGCTCTAGCAACGGCAGGTGAAATTTTAAACGGTGAGGGAGCTTACCGAGTTCATGGTGGAGGCTTTGCCGGAACAATTCAAGCTTTCGTACCATTGAGTATACTTGATAAATTTAAAACCAAGATAGAAAATGTATTAGGTAAAGATAGCTGTCATATTTTACAGATTCGTAATGTTGGTGGTTATGTTTTCAAATCTTAAGAAGATTTGTAGTTAAAAACAAAAGAATAGGAGAGCAGACATGGCGATTTTAGTTTTAGGCGGAGCTGGTTATATTGGTTCTCATACTGTTAGAGCCTTAATTGAAGCAAAACGAGATGTTATCATAATCGATAATTTAGAAACAGGATTTGCCCAATCAATTCCCAAAGAAGTTACTTTTTATCAAGCAGATATACGTAACAAAAAGGAATTAGACAAAATTTTTGATCAAGAAACAATTGATGGCGTTATTCATTTTGCAGCCTATTCGCAAGTAGGCGAATCTATGCAAAATCCGCTAAAATACTATGACAATAACGTAAATGGCACAGCTATTCTTTTAGAAAGTATGCTTGAACATGAGATAAAACATATTGTTTTTTCATCGACTGCTGCTACATATGGCGAACCCACAAGAATACCAATCTTAGAAAGCGATCCCGCTATTCCTGCCAATTGCTATGGTGATACTAAACTTACAATGGAGAAAATGATGGGTTGGTGTGAAAAAGCATATGGTCTAAGACATGTTGCGCTTCGTTATTTTAATGCTGCGGGTGCACATCCTACAGGCATTATAGGTGAAGCACACGAACCTGAATCGCATCTTATTCCCTTAATTTTACAAGTACCAAATGGGCAAAGAGACTTTATCTCAATCTTTGGTGATGATTATCCTACACCTGATGGCACTTGCATAAGAGATTATATTCATGTAATGGATTTAGCTTCAGCTCATATTCTTGCATTAGATTATCTACTAGCAGGAGGTAAAAGCGACGTCTTTAATCTAGGTAATGGGGTAGGTTTTTCTGTACGAGAAGTAATAGACATTTGCCGTGAAGTTACAGATTTTGATATCCCAGAAAAAATAGAAGCAAGAAGAGCAGGTGATCCCGCTCAGCTTGTTGCTTCCTCAGAAAAAGCACAAAAAATATTAGGCTGGAAATCCAAATATGCAGATTTAAACACAATTATCTCTACAGCCTGGCAATGGCATCAAAAAAATCCAAATGGCTTTAACAAACAATAATTTGATCGAAGTAGACAAGGGTGCACAATGTTGAAAAGACCTATAAGAATAATGTGTTTTGGCGATTCAAATACCTGGGGTTATACTCCTGTAACTGGTGAACGTTATCCTGAAAATATTCGTTATCCTGGGGTATTAGCCAAAAAGTTAGGTGATAATTATCGAGTGATTGAAGAAGGGTTAAATGCTCGAACGATAGCATTTGGAGCTGATTATGTTCGCCCAAATAGATGCGGGATGGAGCATCTGGAACCAACGATTTCCTCACATTTTCCGCTTGATTATCTTGTGATAATGCTAGGCACAAATGATACACAGCCACGTTTTAGTGCTTGGCCAGATGAGATAGCACTTGGATTAGAACGAATGATCCTTGAAGCCAAAAAGCTTTTTTATATTAACCAATCAAAAACGGAAATAATAATCATGGCACCAGTACCTTATAAACAAGTTAAAGGAAATTTCTTTTTAGCGGATGAACTAATAGATAAAACAAAAGCTCTTACTGCGAAATTTAAAAAAGTCGCAAGAATGCAAAAATGTCATTTTATAAATCTGGACAATCTCACAAAACCTTTAGGTGATGATCGAATAGGAGCTGACGGAATTCATTTGACTGCTGCTTCTCATAAGATAGCGGGTGAAGCATTAGCAGAGTTAATTTTAGAACTTGAAGCAAAATAAAACAATTTGACAATAATTTTTACAGGATAGAGCTGAAAATTCTTCTTCAAATAAAATAATATGTACAGTTTATTAATTGTTATGTATTATGTATTATGTACTTATTATTGATTATCAAATAATAATAAAAAATAGTAAATTTCTAGGAGATTAGAAAGAGGTGTATTATGAGGGAGAAGAGAACTTTTCTTGAGAAATTAAAAGCCACTGGACCAGCTGCTGTTATTGCTAGTGCTTTTGTTGGACCAGGAACTATTACAACTGCTACAAATGCTGGCGTAAATTTTGGTTATGCATTACTTTGGGCAGTTATTTTCTCAGGTATTGCTTCCATAGTTATCATGAACATGGCATCAAGACTTGCTATTTTAGGCAAGAGAAATATTATTGATGCATCAGTTGATATTTTTGCCAATAGCAATGCTTGGCGAGTATTTATTTTAGGAATAATTGGTTTAGTTTGTTTTTTGACAGGTTTTGGTTTTGAAGCAGGTAACTTGATTGGTGCAACAACAGGTTTTTCTGACATTACAGGCTTGTCTCGTGAAATAGCAGCTTTAATAATGAGTATTCTTTCCATTCTAGCAATTGTATTTTCTACTCCAAATTTTATTGAAATGATTATGAAATATTTTATTGCTTTGATGGGACTTGTTTTTGTAATTACTGCAATCATTGCCAAACCAGATGTGCTTGGAATTTTAAAAGGATTTATTCCAACTATTCCAGATGGTGCTATGGTTACAACAATTGCTCTAATTGGAACAACAATAATTGGGATCAATTTAGTTTTCCACTCAATAGCAACTACAGACAAATGGACGGAAGATGGTAAAGAAGCAGAAAATTTAGAAAACTCTTATTTTGATACCAATTTAAATGTGTGGTTAGGTGTAGCCATGACAACGGCATTGGTTTTACAACTTCTGCAACATTGTATGGTTCTGGCGTAGAAGTAGACAGCCCAATAGTTTTTGCGACATCTTTAGAGCCCACACTTGGTAGAGCGGCTCGAGTTTTTTCAGCAACCGGTTTAGTCTTAGCTGGCTTATCATCTGCGATTGCAACTCCATTTATGGTCGGTCAAATTATTGGCAAAATCTTTAAATGGGAAAGGGAGAATGACAATCGTCCAAAAATTGTAGCTATAATTATAGTGTTGTTTGGTATGCTGTTTGCCATGTTTGGCAGAACTCCAGTGCCCATTATTCTTTTTGCTCAAGCAACCTCTGGTGTGTTTTTGCCAATCATCTCAATCTTATTTGTTGTTGCCTCAAATAGTCCTAAATTAGGAAAACACAAAAACACAACTTTGCAAAATGTTATGGGAATACTTACTGTTATTGTTATGTTTTTATTAGGTGGTCGGACCATTTATAATGTTATTTCTTCAATTTTTTAATTATTTTAGAATAATTATGATTTAGAAATTATGGATTAAGTAAAAGGGGCATTAAGTAATTTGCCCCTTTTTGAATAACAAAAATTAAATATCTTTTAGAACTTCCATGATTAAATCTGCAATTTTAGAGGCTGCCTTATTACCAACATCAATCACATGTAAGCCTGATTGTTCTTCATCTTCAATCCCAGCCGCCATATTAGTGATCATGGAAATACCAAGCACATCCATTTCACAATGAGCAGCGGTTAAAGCTTCGGTGACAGTAGACATGCCAACTGCATCACCACCTAAGATCCGAATAGCTTTAATTTCAGCCGGAGTTTCAAAATTGGGCCCAGGACAAAAATAATAAACCCCAGTATGAACCGAGTTGTCATAATTTAACTCTTTGGCTTTAGCTTGAGCTAATTTTAGAAGTTTGGGTGTGTAAATATAGGTACAATCAAAGAAGCGCGGCCCAAATTCTTCAATATTAGGACCTCTCATTGGACTATGACCAGCTATTTTTATTTGATCTTCTATTAGCATTACATCACCAACTTCATAGTCTAAATTAACTGCACCAGCTGCATTTGTAATTATTAATGTTTCTACACCTAATAATTTCATAATGCGAACAGGTTGGGCTAACTCTTCATAACTATAACCTTCATAATGATGAAAACGGCCAGACATCAACATTACGGGTTGGTCAGACAGTCTACCAAAAATAAACTCACCTTTATGAGAAGGAGCTGTCGATTGTAAAAGCTTAGGTACATCACGATAAGAAACGATAGTTTTGTTTTCAACTAGATCAGCTATCGAACCTAAAGCAGAACCAAGAATAATGGCAATTTTAGGTTTTTCTGAGATCTGCTCTAGAATATAATCAGCACTTTCCTTGTAAAAGTCATAAGAAAAATTTTTCATTTGATTTTCCACCATTCTAATATTATTTTGTTCTTGTTAAGATAGGTCTAGTATAACAACAAAAGAGATTGATAATAAAATATGAGCAAGAAAATTTTAATTGTAGATGATCTAAATAGTAAGGGGCAAGGTGTTGCAAAAACTAAAGATGGCAAAGTTGTTTTTATTGAAAATGCCGTGCCGGGTGATATATTATCGGCTCAAATAAAAAGCAAAACAAATAGAATTTGGCAAGCTGAAAAGATTGAATTTATGGAAAAATCCCCTGCCAGAATAAAACCGCTATGCCCTTATTTTAATTCTTCGCTTGAAGAGGATAGATTGGGTTGTGGTGGTTGCCAAATTCAGCAGCTAAATTATAATGCTTTAACCCAAATGAAAGAAAAACAACTGATTGATAAGCTGGAACGGCTAGCCAAAGTAAATATAAAAGAGATTAAGATCAATCCAATCATTAAAGCAAAACAGGTCTGGCATTATCGCAATCATATCCAGCTAAAAGTAAGATACGACAAACAAAAGTCGAGATTTGTTAAAGGATTTTATGCAACCAAATCACATCAAGTTGTTGAACATGAGATTTGTTATATTGCCCCAAAAGTAGAAAGCATTATTTGGCAACAAATCTTAACATTCTTAACCCAATCACAATTTGAGAAAGAGTTTAAATCTAATTTTCGGGAACTTATTATCCGTTCAGGCGAGCATACAAAAGAAATTCTGATAGCTTTTGTCTTTGATTTTATACCAAGAAACTTACAACAAGACTTAGAAATATTACAACAAGAAGTAGCTCAGTTAGCAAATAATATCAATCAAAAATTAGATGCAAATGAACTAGTTAGCGTTAATCTAATTGCTCACAAGCAACAGTCCCTTGTCTTGTGGGGCAAAGATCATTTAACCGAAAAATTATTGGATAAACAATTTAAAATTGCTCCTCTATCTTTTTTTCAAGTAAATACAGCTCAAGCAGAAAATCTTTTCAGATTTATCTTAAATTATTTAGACAGTCAGAATCAAGATTTCAATACCCTCTATGATCTTTATTGCGGAACTGGTGTAATTGGCATCTTGTTATCAGACTATTTCCAACAGGTGAAGGGGATAGATATTTTTCCAGACGCCATAAAAAACGCAAAAGAAAATGCTAGATTAAACGAGCTTAAACAGGCAAAATTCTACCTAGGAACAGTCGAAAACTGGATAAGACAACAGGACATAAACAAGACAGATGTTATCATTGTAGATCCCCCTAGGAAAGGCCTTGAGAAAAAACTAATAACAACTCTGAACAAGATTAAGGCGAATACATTAATCTATGTATCTTGCAATCCAGCAACCCTTGCTAGAGATCTAAAATTACTAAAAAACAATTGGCAACCAATAGAAATCCAACCATTAGACCTATTCCCTTGGACCATGCATGTGGAGT
>JAAYRJ010000213.1 GCA_012518845.1 Clostridiaceae bacterium | reverse complement strand
TGTATCAAGGTAAAGCGGATTGGGAAATAATAAAAAAAGTAAAAGCTGCTGTTAAAATACCAGTCTATGGAAACGGCGATTTGTCCGATTTAGATAGCATTATGAAGATGTATCAAAAAACTGGATGTGATGGTTTTGCGCTAGGAAGAGCAGCCCAAGGTAATCCTTGGATTTTTAAAAAAATCCTAGAACCTGATGTAAAAGTGAGCAAACAAGAATGGCTTGACCTTGTTTGTTCACATCTTGATCAGATGATTGCAAAAACAGGCGATGAGCAATCTGCTATTATAAGAATGCGCAGCCAACTTGCTTATTATCTACGAGGTAAAAAAAATTCTTCAAGTTTAAAAAACCAGTTAATGCGCCCTAAATCCAAAGAAGAAATTATTTCTTTGCTCAAAGCCGTTGAATTTGATGAGTAATTTTTTGCAAGATCTTGACAAAACAAGAAGCACAATCGCCAATAAATAACCATTATTTCTGCACAAATTATTTTAGAAAAACAAGTTGAAATTTTGTCAACTAGCATAGTATAATAACATTTACGTGTTTTAAAAATATTATAGTTAGAAGAAATAGATAGAGGGGGTATCGGATATGAAAAATTATCCTGCTGACAAAATAAAAAATATTACTTTTATGGGTCACGGCAGTTCCGGTAAAACAACGCTAATCGAGGCAATGTTATACAATTCAGGTTCCATTAACAGAATGGGCAAGGTAGAAAGTGGTAACACAACTACAGACTTTGACGTCGAAGAAAAACGGCGTGGTATGTCAACAAATACATCATATGCTACTTGTGAATGGAAGGATAATAAATTTAATCTTGTCGATACACCAGGTGATTTTGACTTTTTAGGTGAACAAATGCTTGGCATGCGAGTTGGTGATGTTGTTTTACTAGTGGCTACAGCCAAAGATGGTCTAGCTGTTGGTGCAGAAAAGGCTATTCGTTTAGCTTCAAAGAATAATCAACCACTAGCAATTGTCATCAATGCAGTGGATGAGCCACATACTAATTTTCAAGAAACATTAGAAAAGTTTCAGGCAGCTTATGGCAATAAAGTTGTTCCGGCAGTATTACCAATCATGGACGGTGAAAATTTTACTGGCATTATTGATGTCTTAGAGCAACAAGCATATCAATTAGAAACAGACAAAAATGTTGAAATAGACATACCAGCAGAATTACAAGATCAAGTTGACGGAGCACATGAAGCGTTGATAGAACAAATTGCTGAATCAGACGATGACTTAATGATGAAGTATTTTGAAGGTGAAGAATTCACCGAGGAAGAAAAACGCAATGGACTTAGGACTGCTATCCAAACTGAGTCAATTTATCCGGTTTTCGTTACATCTGCCGTCAACAATTTAGGTGTGAAGTTCTTGATGGATATGATGGCAAAGTATTTTCCTTCTGCTGATATGCAAAGTAATATTGCTGCTAAAACTTCTGATGATTCTGAAGAAGAATTAAACTTAGATCCTAATGGTCCTTTAGCAGCTTTTGTTTTCAAAACAATTGTCGACCCGTTTGTTGGTCGTATTTCGATGTTTAGAGTATATTCGGGTAAAGTAAAAGATGGAGTTCCGGTTTATAATATTGACACCCATCAAGAAGAACGTGTCAATGGAGTATACTTCCTACAAGGCAAAAAACAACTTAACACAAACGAAATTAATGCCGGAGATATCGGTGCTTTAACTAAGCTTAATGGTACACAAACTAATCAGACACTTAGCAGTAAAGCTCATCCATTAAAAATTAAAGAAGTTGCTTTACCTACCCCTGGCTTAACACTTGGTATCGAGTCAGTTAAGAGTGGTGAAGAAGACAAAATCATGCAGGGCATGACTCGTCTAAAAGATGAAGACCTATCCTTTGATATTTATAACGATCCAGAAACAAAACAAATGTTAATCTCAGGTATGGGTGAAGTTCAGTTAGATGTGCTTTGTCAAAAGCTAAAAGCTAATTATGGTACCGAAGCCAGACTTTATGAACCAAAAGTAGCTTATCGCGAAACTATTCGCAAAAAAGTTGAAGTTCAAGGACGTCATAAAAAACAATCTGGTGGACATGGACAATTTGGTGATGTTTGGATTCGTTTTGAACCAGGAACAACAGAAGAATTAGACTTTAATGAAGAAATCTTTGGTGGTTCTGTTCCTAAAAATTATCATCCAGCAGTTCAAAAAGGCTTGGAAGAAGCATGTGAAGAAGGTGTACTAGCTGGATATCCAGTCGTTAATCTAAAAGCAACTTTATATGATGGTTCATATCATGATGTCGACTCTAATGAGATGTCCTTTAAATTAGCTGCCCGTTTAGCTTACCGAAACGGTTTACCCAAAGCGGATCCAGTTCTCTTAGAACCAATTGCTGCTTTAAAAGTCACAATTCCAGATGATTATCTAGGAGATATTATGGGTGACATGAGTAAGCGCCGTGGTCGAATTTTAGGTATGGGTGCTGATAGTAATCCAGGTTTCCAAAGTGTTGAAGCCGAAGCCCCAATGTCAGAGCTTAGCAAATATGCGACAGACTTAAAATCAATGACACAAGGTCGTGGTTGGTTTAGTATGGAATTTGCTCGCTATGAAGAAGCTCCTCGTGAAGTCTCGGATAAAGTAATTGAAGCAGCAAATGCAGAAAAAGAAGATTAATTTGATTTTAAAATTTATATAATACAGTAAGATTTTAAAATTTATAGAAAAAAGGTATTAGTCTAAATTATTGTTGAAAACAAGCTTAGTTAATACCTTTTTTCAATGTTAAATATTTGGAGAAAGTATGTTATTAGATGCGATTCTTTTTGATTTCGATGGAACTTTATGTGATACAATTCCTTTAATTGTGGAAAGCTATCAGCATATGTATAAAGCACATGGTAAGCGTTTTCATCAACCAGATGAAATTATTGCCGGGATTGGTTTGCCTCTGGAAACAGTAATTGGTAGTGAATATCCAACAGAAATGCCCAAAATGCTTCAAACTTATTTGGACTATAATTTCAAATATTCAATCACACGTTATGGAATATTTTTAGGGATTGGACCAATGTTAGAAGAACTAAAGAAAATGAATATTCCTATGGGAATTGTGACTGCAAAACGATATGAAAATCTTATTCCGACCCTAGAACATTCGGGTCTAGATCAATATTTTGAGATAATTGTTAGCAAAAATGATACAGATCAACATAAGCCAAATCCTGCACCTTTGCTTTTGGGAATGGAAAAATTGGGTTATCAAAATCCATCAAGAATTATGTATGTAGGCGATGCTGTTTTTGATGTACAGGCAGCAAAAAATGGCAATTTTATTTCAGCAATTGTAGGTTGGTCCCAAAGCGATCATGACGTTCTGCGTCAAGAAAAACCTAGTTATTGGTTTGATAATCCGAGCGATTTAACTCAAATGATAAAATCTTTGCAAAAGTAATTTCATAAATTTTTGAAATTTTGTTGGAAAATGTAGAAGAAACAAAGATAGTCTTGTTATTACTAGCATATTATATATAATGTTAAGGTTATTATTTTTATTAGGGTGAAATACATGAATGAGAAAAAAACACATAATGAATCTGAAACATGGAAAACTGAGGCTGCGCGTGAAGAAAGAAAAGAGCGCCTAGCACAGTTAAAAGACAAAGATGGTAATAAAAAACCAATAAAAGATAAAGGAAAACGTAATCGAATCATTTCTGTTGTTTTGGCTTTGATTATTGTATTTGGTTTTGTTGTTTGGTTTTTACTAAATAATGGTTTTTTACAAAGACACTCAAAAGCATTTACAGTCAGTTTTGATGAAGTAGCTTTAGAAAGTTCGGCCACAGATGCTTCAACAGAGACTAGCGAAGAACCTGATTCTGAGGTAGGAGATACCGATGCAGAATCTGACCAAGCTTCTGAAGAAAGTCAAAAATTAAATGGCAAGGTCATAGGTGATATATCTGTAGCAGAAGCAAATATTTATCTAGGTTTGTTGAGCCAACAATATTTACAAGGTGGGGCATTTAGCCAAATGGGTCAAGACGCTTTGAGTCAGCCCTCACAATTTAATCCGGATGGGACCTTACGCGATGACTTTTTGGCTTCTGTCGAAGCACAAGCAAAAACAGGTGAATATTTTTATTGGCAGGCCAAGCAAAATAATCTAGAAATAGATGAAGCTGATCAAAAACAGTTAGATAATATAATTGAACAGTATAATGATGTTGCTGCACAAAGCCAGGTGACTTTAAATCATTATTTAACAATGATGTTTGGTCCTGGAGTTAATGAAAATGTTTTCCGTGATTTTTTTATGAAAAATACTTTAGGTAGTAAATATCATTTAGATTTAATATCACAATTTACATATGATCAAGCAATAATTAATTCCACTTATGAGGACAATCCAGATAATTATGATTTGGTCGACTACCGTTCATATCTTTTTACCGGTGTAGAAGAAAATACAGATCCTGAAAATCCAGCTGAACCTGACATGGAAAAAGCTGAGCAAGATGCTGAAGAATTTGTGGCAGGAATAACTGATGAAGAATCTTTCAAAAAAGCTGTGGACACCATGCAAATTAAAGATGTGGCAGATGAAAATCCCGCAGACCCAGACACTGATACTACCTTAACCGAAGGTGCAAGAAAAGCATATTTATCACCTGATCTGGCAGAATGGTTATTTGCGTCAGAAAGAACAACCAATGATTTGGCGATTATTGAAGAATTTAATGGTTACCGTGTTGTCCTATTTTTAGATAAATATAAACCAACTGATGTAGGTTCTTTCACTTCACGTCATATACTTTTTCAAATAGATGAAGATGATCCTGAAAAAACGGACGAAAGAATTAAAGCAAAAGCAGAAGAAGTTTTAGCAGAATATAATGCTGGAGCAAAAACCGAAGGAGAGTTTGCTGAATTAGCCCGTGAGTATTCTGAAGATCCAGGTTCAGCATCAAATGGGGGTTTATACGAGAAAACACCAGTAGGTTCTTTTGTTCCAGAATATGAAGAATTTGTAACAGATCCGAGTAGACAAGAGGGAGATGTAGAAATTGTTCAAACAGATCATGGTTATCATATCATTTATTATATTGATCAATATGAACAATGGTATTCGACTATAGAACAAGAATTGCGTCATCAAGATGAGCAAGAACTAATGAACAGAATAAATGACGCAACTGACATTCGTAGAGAAAATGGGATAAAATATTTCGGTAAACCCTAGATGATAGATTTAATGTCCATGGTCATTAGCGACAAAATAGTACGAATTGTTTAAAAATTTCAAATAAAGACAGAAGAGTTTGATGTTCCGTTCTAGAAAAACTATCTAGTTTGGCTTCAGACTCTTCTTTATGAAAAACAACTGCCAGTTAGCTAATACAGTTAATAAATAAAGAGGATTTATTTAAAGGAGGATTTATTGATAATTTTCCAATAACAGAATCAAGTAAAAAAATAATTGACATAAAAAAAACGCCATGATAGAATTATCTACCGTGCCGTTGTTTGCTTTTGTCTAGAAATACATTAGAAAACAAGTGGGACAAACTTGATAATA
>JAAYRJ010000212.1 GCA_012518845.1 Clostridiaceae bacterium | reverse complement strand
TTTCCAATGCTTTGGTTTGACCCAATGGCAGATCCTCAACGGCTTCTAATTTGGAGTATGGTCTTTGGGGTAATTCATCTCTTTGCAGGTCTAGCCATGAAAATAATTAATGAAATTAAATTTGGTGATATTAGGAATGTTATTTTTGATGTCGTTCCTTGGTATTTTTTAATTACTGGTCTAGGTTTGATGCTTGCTGGAGGATCAATAAATATTTTCAACATTAGTTTGAGTGTTATCGGTCAATGGTTAGCAGTGATTGGTACAGTGATTATTTTATTATTCGCAGGTAGAGATAAAAAGAATATATTTTCTAGACTTTTTTCTGGATTTGGTGGTCTTTATGGTGTTGTCAATTACTTAGGCGACATTCTGTCCTATGCCAGAGTTTTAGCCTTAGTTTTGGCTACTAGTGTAATTGCATCTGTTTTTAATTTATTAGCAAAGATGGTTTCAGGTAGTGTAATAGGGATGTTTTTTGGGATTATTATTTTACTTCTAGGCCATATACTTAATTTAGCTCTATCTGGCCTTTCAGCATATGTTCATTCTAATCGACTACAATATGTTGAGTTCTTTGGTCAGTTTTTTGAAGGAGGCGGTACATTTTTTAAGCCATTCAAATATAAAACTGAACACATAAAAATTGATGATTAGTTATTAATAATTTGTTTGTGTTTCTGATTATTAATAAAATAAAGTAAGAATAAAAAGATGAAAAATATTGAAAGATAAATTTGGAGGTTTATCATGAGTGAATTTATTAGCACATTAGGGCCAGCCATGACTCTTTTAGGTGCTACTTTAGCTGCACTGTTCCCAGGTTATGGTTCTGCAAAAGCAGTCTCACGTGTCGGCCAAGTAATTAATGGCGTTTTGGCAGATCAACCAGAGTTGTTTGGTAGAGCATTGATCCTACAAGCCTTGCCAGGTACTCAAGGAATATATGGATTATTAACATTTTTCCTAATTGTCACTAGGTCTGGCATGATGAGCCAAGGATTTTCTGTTGAAATTACCTTCACACAGGGTTTGTTGTGGTTTCTTGCTGCGCTTCCTATTATGGTTGTCGGTTATCTTTCAACTTCTTGGCAGGGCTATGTTTGTGAAACAGGTGTAAATCTAATTGCTAAACGATCTGATCAGCTAGGTCGGGTAATTACTTTGGCAGTTGTTGTTGAAACATACGCAATTTTTGCTTTGCTAGCATCTATTATTGCTATCTTTAGCTTGGGTTAAGTTGGGGTTATTATGGATAAGATTAAAGAAATTGTTGCTGTTATCTTATCTGAAGCTGAGGACGAAGCAAAGAAGATTCAAGCAAATGCTGATGCAGAGATAAAAACTGTACGTTTAGATTTAGAGGCTGAACTTGCAGAATTAGATCAAGCAACAGAACAGACAATTATAGCTGATACAGAATCTAGTAAGCAGCGTGGTCAAAGCTTGTTGGAGAGTAGATTAAGAGAATACGATTTACAACAACGACAAGCAGTAATCGAGGAAATAATTAACCAAGCTGTTGCAAGTTTTAAAGCTTTGCCATTTTCTGAAAAAACTGATATTTATCAAAATGCAGTTGAAGCTGCCGGAATTAAAGCTGGTGAGATTAGATTAAATGAACAAGATCAACCTTGTCTCGAACCTTTGTTGGAAAAATTGGGCGAAGGATTTGCTAAAGGAGAAGTTGCTAATATTGAAGGCGGTCTTCTCGTAACGCATGATAGGATTGAAGAAAATTTGAGCATTGATTTGATTTTGAGGGATAAGAGGACAGATTTAGCTAGTTTCATTGCTAAATTATTGTTTTAGGTTAAGTTAAGATGGGAAAAATTTGGGATGACAAAATTTCAACATCGACAATTTAAACTTGATGAGCATCCAAGTGGGAGCTGGTTGTACGCTTATGGTTTATTAGCAAATCGCGAATTAAAGTTTTTCAGTGATGCTAATTGGCAACAACTATTCCAGACGAGTTCAAAAGAAGCCTTTCTTAATCAATTGCGAGATAAGAATTATCCAGGAGATACCCTAGAAGATGCTCTAAATCAGTCTGAGTTGGATGACTTAGAGTTTATTTATTCAGCGATCCCAGATCTTACTTATCTGAACCCAATATTTTTAGAAAAAGATGGTCATAATTTAAAAACTTTATTACGTGTTCAATTAAGTACAAAAGAAAATATTTCATTAGATCAGGTAGAAAATTTACTTTTGAGTCCTTATTCTATCAGTCCAAAAAATATTTTAATCCAAATTAGAAAATCGATTAATAAAGAAGAGGACAAACAAGAAATTTTTTTAAAACCAGATGATGAGCCACTTGGCTTATTGCAGAAAAACCATGATCCAGTACCTATTTGGATGAAAAAAGCTATTGATTTAGCCATAAAAGATTTTTCTAACCATTATTCTGTTGCACGAGTTGATCAAATTGTAGAAAAAGCAATTAATAAAGCTGTTTTTAAAGAGTATAAGTCTTTAGATTCTGAGTGGTTTACGGAACTTTACCAAATGCAAATAGATTTTAAAAACTTAGAATTGCTGTTCCGGTCTAGAACCTTGAATATTGATAAGGATTATTTTGAGCATTCTTTACTTGATTATGGCAAGATTGATATTTCAGATTGGATAAAATATTTTGAGCTATCTAATGAAGAATTAGCTACACAACTAAGCGAAATTAATTTAGAAAAATTTGCTCATTTTGCACATGAATATGAGCAATTAGGCGAGGCTTCTGTATTTACTAAAAATGTTGATACTGTTTTAATAA
>JAAYRJ010000020.1 GCA_012518845.1 Clostridiaceae bacterium | reverse complement strand
TGCGGGATTAACTCAGTGGTAGAGTGTCACCTTGCCAAGGTGAAAGTCGCGAGTTCGAATCTCGTATCCCGCTCCATAAGATGACCGCAGTATTTGTGGTCATTTTTAAATCGGCACCATAGCCAAGTGGTAAGGCCGAGGTCTGCAAAACCTCTATTCTCCAGTTCGAATCTGGATGGTGCCTCCAAATCAAGACGACAGTAATGATACAAACACTGTCGTCTTTTTCTTTGCTCGAATAGTCTTATGGTGTAAGGGTTTAGGGAATTTAGTCTTGGTCGTTTTGTAACGAAAGGTGTGCAGGCTAGCTGCCGAAGAGCAAGTTTTCTTGCTTGGCATCACAGGTGTGTGCAAGCTCATACAAGCGATATAAAAGTATTGGACTTTCATATCGCTGGTATGAGTTTCATATCGCGAGTATGGACTTTCATATCGCTGGTACGAGTTTTATATCGCTAGTATAAAGTTTCATATCGCTAGTGCAAATTTATTGCCACTTAGACCAGCAAGTCACTAGTGCAGATGCTAGGGAAAGGAAGATACCGAATTTGATACAATGCCATTTCACATAATAGGGCTGTAAACCATTGATTTCAGGGCTTGTAGCCTTTTTTCTTTTTGGGGGAGACGGGTAATTTCTCTAAAATAGTAAAATCTCAAATTCTGATAGAGAAAAAGTGAACCCCCCTAGACCTTAAAAAGCATAATCGTTAAAAAGTATGTGAGCGTCAAATCTAGGCACGACTATTCAATCCTTAGAAAAATTGTCAAACTGTAGATAAATAAAAATGGAATGTGATCTTATTGAATTAGATATGTCATAGGTATATTTCCATGTATATACCTAGATATCTATGTACGATCAACGGGTCTAGGTTAAAATTTCGGACAATATGCTAAGATACAAGTAAGGAGTAAAATAGCAATGTCAGAAAAACCAAAAAGGAAAACACGACGTAAGTTTCCAGAAGATTTTAAGAAATGAGCCGTTCGCTTAAGCTATAGTAGTGAGCGAACAGTATCAGAGGTAGCCGATTCATTAGGAGTAAGTCGCACAGCCCTCTACCGCTGGCGTCATGAATTTACGCCTGAGGGTGATCAAACTAAGCAAAGTAGCTTAGAAGAGGAAATTCGTGAGCTTCATCTGCGAATTGCTCAGCTAGAAGAGGAGAACGACATCCTAAAAAAGGCTTCAGCCCTTTTCGCAAAACATCAACGCTAAAAACAGAAGAAATCTATGCATTCATAGAGTCTCGAGACGACCATAGTGTTGCGAAATGGGCAGATATGATGGGTGTCTCTAGGTCAGGCTATTACAGTTGGTTAAATGAACGATCAGAGCGTGAGGCTCGCCGTATTGCTCAAGAAAAACTAGTAGTAGAAGTTTTCAATGAAGGAAGAGGTCATTACGGTGCAGACCGCATATGTGGCATTATTCGAAGTCGTGGTGGCAGCATATCTTTTGCGAAGGCAAGAGATATCATGAAAAAGCATAGTTTAGAGTCAAGCCATAATAGGAGACGCCAACGTAGTTTAACAGATAGCAGAAATTCTAGGGACGCCTCGTACAAGAACTTACTCAAGGACGAATCAATTGTGCAAGATAGGCAGATTCTATCCAGTGATATATAGAGCTAGAATAAAAACCGGAGAAGTCAAACTCATAGAATTGTTATACCATAAGTTTAATAAATTGTAGGAGTTTGGACATGAAAACATACGACAAAGAATTTAAAGAAGACGCGGTAGCCTATGTGAAATCCCATCCAGAATTATCAGTAGCAGCATGTGCAAGGAATCTAGGAATAAATGAAAATACTTTACATGGCTGGTTACATAAAGTGAGAAATAATGAAGAATTTAGAGGTTCAGGTAATTATAGATCAGATGAAGCTAAAGAAATAGCGAGACTGAAAAAGGAACTGCAAGCTCATAAGGATGCTCTAAGGATTCTAAAAAAAACAATAAAGATCTTGGGAGAAGACCAGTAGACTTGTTTGCACAGCTAGAAATAGAATCAGAACATATAAAAGAACGAGAGGGGCGTAAACTTAATATTGATCGAATTGTATCTATTTTTGGCTTTTCCAGTAGCGGTTACTATGACTATCTTGCCAGACAAAAACAAGGTCCAAAGGTCAACTATTTATCGGACAATTTGCTAAGCTACACTTTTTAGAATTTCTTTACTGTCCTTTTTTAAATATTCCATTGGACTAAGGTAATTCAGTCTTTCCTGTACCCGAACTCGATTATAAT
>JAAYRJ010000211.1 GCA_012518845.1 Clostridiaceae bacterium | reverse complement strand
TTGCACAAGGAATTTCAAGATTTAATATTTCCAAGAAAAAGATGATGGAGGTGTCACTCACTTTTCCGAGTTACAAAGAGCAAAAGCAGATAGGAGCTTTCTTTACGATACTCGACAACCTTATCACTCTTCATCAGCGTGAGTAACTTTGCTCAGGAGGCTATATGATTACTCAAATTGATAAATATACATTATTTTGTGACTATTATTACGAATGGATTAGGATTTATAAGGAAGGAGCAATTAGAAATGTAACCTTAAAAAAATACCATACAGCTTTAACTTGGCTAAAGAAACTTATTCCAAATCTTAAACTAGGAGAAATGAATAGAGTCATTTATCAAAAACTTTTAAATGAGTACGCTCTAGTTCATGAAAGACAAACTACAATGGATTTTCATCATCTTTTAAAAGGCTCAATATTAGACGCCGTGGATGATGGCCATATATTAAGCGATCCCACTAGAAAAGTTATTATTAAAGGTAAAGCACCTCGTAAAAAGAAACCAAAGTATTTAAGCCAGTTTGAGTTGCAAACTTTGCTTAGTTGTCTAGATTTGGGTGAAGAAATAAATTGGGACTGGTTATTACTATTAATTGCTAAAACAGGGTTGCGTTTTTCCGAAGCCTTAGGTTTAACTCCTAAAGATTTCGACTTTTCAAGTCAAACTTTGAATATCAACAAAACTTGGGCCTACAAGGAGGGTGGAGGCTTTCATCAAACGAAGAATCTATCCTCAAATAGAAGAATTCAAATAGATTGGCAACTAGTTATGCAATTTGCAGAACTAACGCGGTATCTACCAGAACAAAAACCTATCTTTGTTAATGGTAATGTTTATAATTCTACAGTAAATGATCATCTGGCTAGAAGATGTAGAGAAGCTGGTGTACCAGTAATTTCAATTCACGGTTTGCGTCATACTCATGCATCTATACTTCTTTTTTCAGGTGTGTCTATTGCTAGTGTCGCAAGGAGACTAGGTCATGCAAGTATTACAACAACTCAGAAAACATACTTACACATTATAAGAGAGCTAAATAATCAGGATATAGATATAATTATGCGAGCAGTAACAAATTTGCATTAAGTTAATCCACACATGCTGATGAAGGAAAACAAAGTTCAACTATTTATCGGACAATTTGCTAAGCTACACTTTTTAGAATTTCTTTACTGTCATTTCTTAAGTATTCCATAGGACTAAGGTAATTCAGTCTTTCCTGTACCCGAACTCGATTATAATAGCGTTCAATATAATCAAATATAGCTTGTCTAGCTTCTTCTCTGGTCTTAAAATGCTTCCAGTGAACGATTTTTTTTTTTAGATTAGCAAAAAAACTTTCACTCCAACTGTTATCTCCTGGCTTTCCTACTGCAGAAAAACTTTGCTTCCATCCTAAATTTTTAATATATTCTTTAACCTCTCTGGCTGTATATTGACTCCCACGGTCTAGAGCTAGAATAAAAAACGGAGAAGTCAAACTCACAGAATTGTTATACCATAGGGTTAAGAAATTGTAGGAGTTTTGACATGAAAACATACGACAAAGAATTTAAAGAAGACGCAGTAGCCTAT
>JAAYRJ010000210.1 GCA_012518845.1 Clostridiaceae bacterium | reverse complement strand
TATTACCGATGGCTACGAAATGATCTTACCCCCACATATGTTAAATTATGAATGTGGATTTACTGCTGGTCAATTTCCTAAGTTTGCAGGTGATGGTTTTACACTAAATGAAAAAGAAAAGGATGAAAAGCATGGCTTCAAACGCTTCTTGCTACCTACTTCAGAAACAGCTTTAGTTAATTTACATCGTGATGAAATTCTTAATGAAGCAGAGCTACCTTTCAAATATTTTTCGTATACTCCTTGTTACCGAATGGAAGCAGGTAGCTATCGTGCTGAGGAACGTGGCATGATTCGTGGTCATCAATTTAATAAAGTTGAAATTTTCCAATATGCAACACCTGATCAATCGGATCAAGCTTTAGAAGAATTGATAGCTAAGGCTGAAAAACTTGTTCAGGATTTAGGTTTACATTATCGTGTTTCAAAACTAGCCGCAGAAGATTGTTCAGCCTCAATGCGTGAAACATATGATGTTGAAGTTTGGATTCCAAGTATGAATGATTATAAAGAAGTTTCTTCAGCATCAAATGCTGGTGATTACCAAGCACGCCGAGGCAATATTCGTTATAAAGATACTGTAAGTGGTAAAAATGAATACGTCCATACTTTGAACGCCTCTGGCTTAGCTACGAGTAGGGTTTTCCCTGCAATAATGGAACAATTCCAACAAGCAGATGGTAGCATTATTATTCCAGAAGTATTAAGACCATTTATGGGTAATCAAGAAAAATTAGAACTGAAAAAATAGTTCTATTTTTAAAGATTTAACCACATTTTATGACGTTATAGCCAAGGATAAGAGCACTATTTTAGAAACAAATAGAAATTGATGGAAATCAACGAGATAGAAAGCAACAAACTACTACAAACAGGGGCTTCAGGTTTAACTACTGAAGAGGTTGCTAAAAGAAAAAAAGCAGGACTTGGGAACGAAGCTTCCCAAGCCCCAAATAAAAGCATTAAAAAAATAATAAGTGAACATGTTTTTACACCGTTTAATTTATTAAACCTGGCGCTGTTTTGTATTGTGCTATTTGTATCTTTTTCAAATATCAAATATTTAGTTAACGGTTTATTTTTTCTTGTTGCAGTTATTAATACTTTAGGTGGTATCATTCAAGAATTGAAAGCAAGGAAAGAAGTGAGGCGTCTTTCCTTAATAAATCAGCCATGTGTTTATGTGATTCGCGATGGTACTAGTAGCGAGATTCCAACCACAGACCTTGTTGTTGGTGATTTAATTGAATTATATCCAGATAATCAAATAGTAGTAGATGCCAAATATCTTTCGGGTATTAATTTTCAAGTAGATGAATCTCTACTCACTGGTGAATCAGATCCAGTAGAAAAGTCGAAAAACGATCCACTTTATTCTGGTAGTTTTGTTATTACAGGTAGAGCTAGAGCCATTGTTACAAAAACAGGACTTAATACGTATGCTGCTCAAATAAGCAAAGAAACTCAAAAAATCAAGAAACCTGATTCAGAGATCAAGATTGCCTTAAACAATATTTCAAAATTGCTAGGTGTTATTATCTTAATTGTTGGCACAGCAATGCTAATTTCTAAAATATTTATCCAAAAAGAAACACCCATTCAAGATGTCTTAATATCAACTGTTGCGGCAATGATTGGTATGATTCCCGAAGGATTGGTGCTACTTAATTTTGTTGCTGCGGTGCTCGGTGTCATTCAACTTTCAAAAAAAAATATTCTAGTTCAAAGAATGAGTACAATCGAAACTTTGGCCAGAATAGATACATTGTGCTTAGATAAGACTGGTACAATTACGACTGGAGAAATGTTTGTAGAGAATGTAAATTATCTTTCCGATATATCTAAAAGTAAAACCTTTTCTCTAATGCAACGAGCGTTTATTTCTTTAGCCGATAACAATAATACCTCGAAGGCAATTTTAAAATATTTAGAGGAACAATCAGAGTTGTTTGACAATAATTTAAATAAAGAACTGTCAAAATCTAAGATAGAAAAACATTATTCTTTTTCCTCCCAGTACAAATGGTCAGGTGTTAAATTTTCAAAAGATGTTGTAATTAAGTCAGATAGTACAAATTCCAACCACAGAGCTGGTAATTGGATATTTGGTGCAC
>JAAYRJ010000209.1 GCA_012518845.1 Clostridiaceae bacterium | reverse complement strand
TTGCACAAGGAATTTCAAGATTTAATATTTCCAAGAAAAAGATGATGGAGGTGTCACTCACTTTTCCGAGTTACAAAGAGCAAAAGCAGATAGGAGCTTTCTTTACGATACTCGACAACCTTATCACCCTTCATCAGAGAAAGTTAGATAAGCTCGAAAAGCTAAAAGAATCATATTTAGACAAACTTTTTCCGAAAGAAGGTGAAGATGTTCCAGAATTAAGATTCTCAGGATTTACTGACCCTTGGGAACAGCGTGAGTTTGCTGACACATTTAACTTTATATCTAACAATTCGCTTTCTCGCGCTAATTTAACAGATACAAAGCAGGAAATTAAAAATATACATTATGGTGACATCTTGATAAAATATTCAGAGCTTGTCGAAGGAAATCTGCATTCTATTCCATTTATTCGTAAAGAGGTACCTAAGAAACAAATTAACAAAGATTTTTTACGAAAAGGCGATATAATTTTTGCCGATGCTGCTGAAGATGAGACTGTTGGAAAGTGTATAGAAATCAAAAGTGTTGGAAAACATCCCATTGTTTCAGGTTTACATACAATTGCTGTACGATCCATGATTAAATTTGAATCAGGATTTCTAGGTTACTATCTTAATTCCAATTCTTTTCATGGGCAATTAATACGTTTAATGCAGGGAACAAAAATTCCCTCTGTTTCAAAAAAACATATAAGCAACACTTATTTAAGATATCCAAAAAATCTTAAAGAACAGGAGCAAATAGCAACTTTTTTAAAAACAATGACTAATACTATCGCCCTTCATCAACGTAAGTTAGAAAAACTAGAAAAAATCAAAGAAGCTTTCCTCAGCGAGATGTTTGTGTAATAAAAATTACTTTAAATATGAATAATTAATTTAAATTAAGAACGAGGCATCCATGAATAAACAAAGAAAAAGTGTATCAGAGCAAAGATTTCAGGAGAGATTTGTTCAAAGTCTTGTTAAAAATGGCTGGACTGCTCCCGACAAACTCAATGGGAATACTAGTAAGGTTACAGTTTTAGATTTGGTTGATTTCTGGCGAGAACAATTGAATAATCTTAATCAGGATCAGCTTGAAGGAGTAAAATTAACTGATAACGAATTTCAACAAGTATTAGCTAAAGTAGGACAGATTAATAATTCTTATGAAGCGGCTCAACTTTTGGCAATGGAGTCTGGAATTGGAAAAATAGATGGTATTTACCGTGACAGAAATCCTGCTGTAACAAGGTCACAAATTACTCTAACTATATTTAGAAAAGCTGAAGTAGGAGCAGGTAACAATACTTATAATGTAGCTCGTGAAGTTGTTTCTGATAAAACTGATAATCGCTTTGATATTGTTCTATTAATTAATGGCTTGCCATTAATTAATATTGAACAAAAACGAACTGATCAAAATTTGATAGATGCATTTGGTCAATTCAAAAGATACTATCGTGAGGGTGAATACCAGAATAGTATTATGGTTTTCTCGCAGATGATGGTTATTACTTCAGAAATTATGACTAGGTATTTTGCAACCCCGCGCTCGTTAAGTGAGTTTAATGAAGCTTTTATATTTCACTGGGCTGACAAAAATAACAGGCCAATAAATGACTGGAGAGATATAACGAAAACTCTCTTGAATGTTCCTATGGCACATCAAATGGTTTCAAACTATTTGATCATAGAATATTCAGCAAATCCCCATGAAGGCAAACACATGTTGATGCGTCCCTATCAAGTATATGCACTACAAGCAATAGAAAATGCTGCTACTGGTAGGGATAATATTTTGGGAAAACCACATGGTGGCTATGTATGGCATACTACAGGTTCTGGTAAAACTGTGACATCCTTTAAAACCGCTTTATTTTTAAGTAATAAAGATCGAGCAGAGCAAATTGTATTTTTACTAGATAGGAAAGATTTAGATTATAAAACTTCTGAAACTTTCATGAGTTATTCACAATATGAGACATTAGAAGTAAAATCTATTAATTCCAGCTGTCAGTTGGAAAGTTCTATGAAAACATCTCAAAAAAGCATAATTGTTTCAACTATTTTCAAAATGGACAATATGGTAAAGAGACTTGAAGAAAATCAAGACCATAGTCTTAAAGATAAAAGATTCATTTTTATCTTTGATGAAGCGCATCGTTCCACTATGGGCACTATGATGGTAAGAATCAAGTCTTATTTTGGCAAAAACACCCTATTTTATGGTTTTACAGGTACACCTCTGTTTGATGAAAATATAGTTCAAGGCATGATTACTGAAGGGTCACAGCTTATTGATACCACAGAAAAACTGTTTGGTGAAGAGCTTCACAAATATACTATTGATGAAGCAATTCAAGATGGTAATGTTTTGGCTTTCAATGTGAACTATATTAGAACTTTTCCTCACTATAGTAATTTAAGAGAAGAAATTTTAAAACGTACAGATTTTGAAATTTCAAATAAAAATGAAGTCGAGTTAGAAATGGAACTAGCTAGAATGAGTGATTTTAAGGTGGAGAATAAAGCCATTCAAATGGGTCTTGTTGATTATAATTCAAAAGAACATATTGAATTTGTAGTAGATTATATTTTGAAGCGCTGGGAGTACCAATCACTAGAAAGAAATTTTAATGCTCTCCTAACTGTAGGCACAAAAGATAGAGCGAGAAGATATTATCAAGAGTTTAAGGATCAACTCCAAGCTAACGACATGACTCTAAATATAGTTTTAACCTATAGTTTTGATAATGAAAATAATCCTGATCAAAAAGAATTCCAAGAAATAGAAAAAATATTTGCAGACTATGAAGAGTTTACAGGTCAACGCTTTATAGCAGGCGATAAGAGATATGGAGAAGCTGCTTTCTTTGAAGATGTAGTGTCACGTTCTACAAGAGGCGGAAGTGGTAGAAATCCAAAGAATATAGACCTCATAATTGTGGCCGAACAGCTTCTTACAGGTTATGATAATAAGTATTTAAATACTCTTTATGTCGATAGGTCTTTAGCTTTACAAAGCCTTGTTCAGGCTTATTCTAGGACAAACCGTGTTTATGGCGAAGGCAAAGATTTTGGTTCAATAGTTAACTTTCAATCTCCTGAAGAAACTAAAAAACAAGTCGAAGAAGCACTAAAACTTTATAGTTCTGGTGGTTCAAGTACAGTTGCTCTTGTTGCGACCTACGAAGAAGCAGTGAGCGAATTTTCACAAGCTTTAGGCGAAATGGAAAGATTGCTACCAAATCCTACTGATTGGCAAGAATTTAAAGGCCGAGAAAAGGAAACAGAGGAGTTCTTGCAGGCGTTTTCAGAAGCAAATATTCTTTATGATCGTGTGCGACAATACTATGTTTACGAATGGGATGAAAGTGTTTTTGGAATGAGTGAACACCAGTACATGAAATACATTGGAGCTTATCGCAACATAAAATCAGATGATGACGATGATGATTCGTATAGTGTGATTAAACCTATTCACAGTGAAGCCACAATTGACTCTATTGTTCTAGTAGACGCAGATTACATTATTAATTTAATTGGAGAAAAAACATATCAAGACAACAATGATGTATTAAGTGTCACATCTAAAGATCTTGAATTTATTAATGAAAAAATCAAAGAGCTAAGCGATATGGGTGATTATGAAGAAGCTGAAATGATTAGTGAGTTTCTTGAAGAACGTTTAAAGCCTCGCAAAATATCTGGCTATAAATATTTTGATGAGGCATATGCAGATTGGAAAGAAGAAAAGCGAATAGATCATTTGAAGAACTTTGCCGATGAGTGGAAAATAAGCTTTGAACTTCTTAAAGATAGCGCAGACTCATATTCACTGAATAATCCAGATTTTATTCCTTTATCGTCTGACCTGACTCGTTCTATGCAAATTGAGAATGATAGTGAAAGAATAATCAAACAAATTAAATTTGGCGGGGAACTTAAGAAATTCATACGAGAGATCAATAAAAAATTCGAAGGTAATAAATAAACAGAAAAACTGTATAAATTAAACGATTATGCATGGACTTTGATGATCTTGTCTGTTTTTTATCATAATTTTGACAACAACTTGGGAACAGCGTGAGTTGGGGGAGATCGGTAATACTTATAATGGACTATCAGGGAAAACAAAAAAGGATTTTGGTCATGGAGATGCTCAATATATAACCTATTTGAATGTTTATCAAAATGATGC
>JAAYRJ010000208.1 GCA_012518845.1 Clostridiaceae bacterium | reverse complement strand
TGCTTCCTGACTGGTCTCAGATTCAGAATCTCCGCCTGAATCACAAGCGATGGCACTGATTCCGATAATTCCAATCAGTCCTAGAGTTAATAATTTTTTCATAATATTTTTGAGTTTTAACATAGTTTTCTCCTGTTTCATTTTTTATTTTTAAGATTCATAATTATGTTGATTTAAGACTCTTTCTCTTATCACCTCTCTCATTTCTTGTTAATTTTATACTTATCAAAATCAGCCTTTAACGCCGCCTTTGGATAATTCGTTTTTTAAGAAAGCTTGAGCGAAAATAACAAAAATGACTACCGGAATTATTGAAATCAATCCACCAACTGCAATCTGACCCCATTGTGTTAGCTCTTGTTCTGTATTCATAATTGATAAAAGCAGTGGAACCGTAAATTTATTTGTATCTCTAATAAATATAACGGCGAAAAGATATTCGTTCCAAGAAGTCATAAAAGTTAATATAGCAACAGCAGAAATGGCTGGTAAGAGTCTGATTAAAACAACATGCCAAAATATCTGATATTCGTTTGCACCATCAATTCTAGCACTTTCCTCAATTTCTTCTGATAATCCATTTACAGAAGACATTAAATACCAGATAATCAGGGGTAGGCTCAAAAGGACGTGTGACAAAATAATAGGCCAGTAAGTATGTTCCCATTCTAAATAATTGAAGATAAAGTAGAGCGGAATAGAAAAAGTGATTGGCGGAATTACTCGAACTAAGAGAACCCAAAAAAGAGATATATTTCGAATCCTATATTTGAACCGGGTTCTTGCTAAACCATAGGCAGCGGGGATTCCAAGTAGAAGCGAAATAAATAAAGACACGACTGTTATTAAAAGTGAATTGGAAAGGGCCTGGGCAAAATTATTTTGCTCAAATAAAATCTTGAAATTTTCGAGGGTAAAACTTTGAGGAATTAAGCTCAGATTTGAAGCAAGCTCAGCACTATCTCTAAAAGCTAGACTGACCATCCAATAAATAGGGAAAATTGCACAGACGATCAAGACTAACATAATAATAAAATTCAGAACTTTTTTTAAGTGCTTCTTAATATCTGTAAACATAAGTGACTAATACCTCCATATTCAAGTCAAAAAGCAATCATTTTTTGACGAATAAATGCTCAAATTCATTAAAACATCAAATATTTATGCTTTCTTCTCTTGGTTTTAATCAATTGTGATTTCTTTTAACACATTCAAGTCTACCAACAAAAAAATGGAACTGTTTTAAGAGGATGTAAAAAAATAAATGAAATTTTACATAGAATATACAAATAGGATGAAAAGTGATTTTGTAGACAAATTAGGGTCTGAGGGTCTGATTAAAAGAATTTTTGCGAAAATTTTTTGATTTTTGATTTTGTCTATATTCGCATCAAGTAAACTGCAAAGCTGCTTGCCTGATTAATGATTTTAGACTATTCGCTTAAGTTACCTCTACACTCTTTTTCTAATTAATAGTAATAAATTTAACAAAGATTTAATGGTTGTGACTTTATCTGTTATTAACATGACCCGTGTATGATATCTCCTGTATTAATTTTTTTTCAAACAGAATATATAGTTGACTTGGGAATAATTGGCTTTAAATAAGTTCAATCGTTTTAACTAAGACAGTTACATTTTCTGCTATGGAAGCAATATGTCTAGTATAGTTACTGATTGTGTTGTTGGTGTCCTGTACTAGGTAAAAATCAGAGGTTATTATGGCAACAATTACATTGAAAAATATTGGTAAAATATATCCAGGTAGTGATAAAGCAGTTATCTCAAATCTAAATCTGGAAATAAAAGACAAAGAATTTGTTGTGCTGGTTGGTCCATCAGGTTGTGGTAAGTCAACAACATTGAGAATGATTGCTGGCTTAGAAGATATTACAATTGGTGAAATGTATATTGACGAGAAATTAGTTAATCATATTTTACCTAAAGATAGAGACATAGCTATGGTTTTTCAGAGCTACGCATTATATCCTCATATGACTGTTTATAAAAACATGGCTTTTGCTCTCAAACTGAAAAAAACTCCAAAAGAAGAAATTGACAAAAAAGTTAGATGGGCAGCGGATATTCTGGGATTAACCGAGTATCTGAACCGTAAGCCTAAGGCCCTATCTGGTGGTCAAAGACAAAGAGTAGCCTTGGGTAGAGCTATGGTTAGAAATCCGAAAGTTTTTTTGCTTGATGAACCTTTATCCAATTTGGATGCTAAGTTAAGAAATAAAATGCGAGTTGAAATAAGAAAACTTCATGAAAAATTAGCAACAACCTTTGTTTATGTAACACATGACCAAGTAGAAGCTATGACTATGGGTGACCGTATATGTGTGATGAATGAAGGTGAAATTATGCAATATGATACACCACAAAATCTTTACGATAAACCAGCTAATTTATTTGTTGCAGGTTTTATTGGTTCGCCACCTATGAACTTTATTCCAGCAAAAATAAGCAAATCAGACAATGATTTTTATCTTGAATATTTTGATAGAAAAGTAATAATACCTAAAAATAAGTACGCTGGAATCAACTTAAGTCAATACCTTAAGCGAGAATTAATTTTGGGCATCCGTCCAGAAGATTTAAAACTACATAATAATGACTTTGCAAGTTTAAGAGTACAGCTTGACTTGATTGAACTAATGGGATCAACTGTCCATTTGCAAGTGAATACACATGGAACAGACTTGATTGCAGTTCAAGAAACCAGAATTAATCTTAACCAAGAAAATGACTTAGAACTCTATTTTGACTTACAAAACATTCATCTATTTGATCTAGAAAGCCAAGAAGCCATTTTTAATTAATACTATTGAATCGAATTAATAGTATCCTTGTTAGCCCTATTGAAAAAGTAAAATCCTGTTTGTTGAATTAAATCCCTGAATTTTCCTAAATTCGGGGATTTTGTGTTAAACTAATTTTATTAATAGAGTGTAAATTAATAAAAAAACAAATTTTTAGATTTAATTTTTCATTGCACAGGGATGATGACATAGCTCTAGATGTGATATCTTTATAGATATTCCAAAGTATTAGTGGGGGTAATGTTTTATTTTAATTACTGATGTCAATACTTGGGATTCCTGGATCCGCTACAAGTTTCATCGGTTCAAAGCCCTGATTTAGTTGAAGTTTTCAGCCTAGGATGGTAACATTGAGGAGGGAAATAATAGAACAATATTATGTCAAAAAGACAATAATAATATTTTTTGTGAACATATATTTCTGATGTTGTAATTTTAAAATTTTATAAAAATAAGTTCAGACGATCTTAGCATGAAAAGGAGTGTAAGCAAGATGAAATTTTTTCAAGTAAGTCCAGAGATCCATGGTTTTAATACTTTCGACGAATTTCTGGAAGAGTTTGAAGTAAGTTCAAAGGATGTAATTTTAACTAATAGGGTTATTTTTGAACCTCTACAGGAGAAGAGCAAGATAGATTGTCCAGTTATTTATAGTGAGGATTATGGAACAAGTGAACCTACTGATGAAATGGTCCAAGCGATGATGGATAAGATAGATACTTATGATTATGATCGATTGATTGCTGTTGGTGGAGGAGCTGTTTTAGATACTGCTAAACTTTTAGTGCTAGAACGAACAGGTTCGATCGACTTCTTATATGAAAATCCTCAAGAAAATGTAAAAAAAGCTAAAACTTTAATTTGTGTGCCTACAACTGCTGGCACAGGTTCTGAAGTAACAAATGTCGCAGTAATGATAAGAACAAAAATGGATCTAAAGATGGGAATCCAAACACAAGATATGTTCTGCGATTATGCGGTTCTAATTCCTGAATTGCTAGATACAGTCGGTTATGAGCTGTTTACACATACAACAGTTGATGCTTTAATTCATTCTGTGGAAGCTTACATCAGCAAAAATGCAACCCCGTTTACAGATCTGCTCGCAGAACATGCAATTGAGCTGATTCTAGAAGGTTACATGGATATCAGAGATAATGGTAAAGATGTTAGATTTGAGCGCAATAATGAATATCTATTAGCTTCAACATATGCTGGTTTATCTTTTGGTACAGCAGGTTGTGGTACTGTGCATGCTTGCAGTTTTGCTTTTGGTGGAAAGTATGATGTTCCCCATGGTGAAGCTTGCTATCAATTCTTTATCGAAACTTTACGCTTCTTCCAACGTAATAATCCCGATGGTAATATTAGTAAATTAAATAATTATTTAAGCTCTATTTTTGATTGCGAAGATGGTTTAGGTGCTCTAGATGATCTATTAGATGCAGTAGCTCCGCTCGAAAAGATGTCAGCCTACGGCGCTGTTGAAGCAGACATTAAGCCATTTGCAAAAGCAACGTACGAAAATCAACAACGATTGTTGAAGAATAATGAATATCCAGTAGATGAAAAAGACCTAGAAGAAATTTTTAGATTAAGACTATAAAATTAGATCAAGGTTCCAAGATAGGAGAATGGGGAATAATTAGATGAAAACTAGAGAAGAATATATTAAGAGTCTAGAAGAATTAAATTTGGAAGTGTATATGTTTGGGAAAAGGGTGGAGGACGTTGTCAATGATCCTATAATACGCCCTTCTTTAAATTCAGTAGCAATGACTTATGAATTAGCTAATGATCCTGAGTACGAAGATTTAATGACCGCAACTTCTAATCTAACTGGCAAGAAAATTAATCGCTTTACACATATCCATCAAAGTACTGATGACTTGGTTAAAAAAATTAAAATGCAACGCCTACTAGGACAGAAAACAGCAAGCTGTTTCCAGCGTTGTGTCGGCTTAGATGCAGCCAATGCTATGTATAGTACCACTTATGATATTGATCAGGAAAAAGGAACTAACTATCATGAGCGTTTTGTTGAATATTGGAAATATGTTCAAACTGAGGACTTAGTTGTTGATGGTGCTATGACTGATCCAAAAGGCGACCGTAGTAAATCTCCTTCACAACAAGATGATCCTGATATGTATTTGCGGGTTGTAGAGCGTCGTGACGATGGTATTGTAGTGCGTGGAGCAAAAGCTCATCAAACGGGTATGGTGAATTCCCACGAAGTGATGGTTATGCCTACGATTACAATGCGTGAAGAAGACAAGGACTATGCTGTATGTTTTTCAGTTCCAACTGATACAGAAGGAATTTTCATGATATACGGACGTCAATCCTGTGACCTAAGAAAATTAGAAGATAATGCAGATATTGATCTGGGCAATAATACTTTTGGTGGTAGCGAAACATTGGTTATTTTTGATGATGTTTTTGTACCAACCGAAAGAATCTTCATGGATGGTGAAACTGAATTTACAAATGCTATCGTGGAACGATTTGCTGGCTATCACCGTCAAAGTTATGTATGTAAAGTAGGAGTAGGCGACGTCTTAATTGGTGCAGCTGGGCAAGCCGCCGATTATAATGGTGTTCCTGGAGCATCTCATATCAGAGATAAACTTACAGAAATGGTTCATTTGAATGAAACTATGTATTGCTGTGGTTTAGCCTGCTCACACGAAGGTCATCAAACAGATGCTGGCAACTACGAAATTGACATGCTTTTAGCTAATGTAAACAAGCAAAATGTTACACGTTTCCCGTATGAAATAGCAAGAATCGCTCAAGATATTGCGGGCGGACTCATGGTAACTTTACCATCCGAAGCAGATTTTAGAGATGAAAAGATTGGTCCATATGTTGACAAATATTTACGTGGTAGAAGTGATATTTCCACAGAAAATCGCATGCGGATTCTACGCTTAGTTGAAAACCTGACAATGGGTACAGCAGCGGTAGGCTACTTGACAGAATCAATGCACGGTGCTGGTTCTCCACAGGCTCAACGTATTATGATCCAACGTCAATCCAATATGGAACACAAGAAAGCTCTTGCTAGAGATATTGCAAATGTTGATGAATCTTTAGATGGAAAATAAAATATCAAATAATAGATTAAGTTTGAGACTTAAATACTGTGGAGGTTGTAATATTCACTTTGATCGCAAGACTTTGGTGGAAGCCATCAGAGAGCAATTTGGTTCAAAAATGGATATTGACTATGTTAGTTCAGGGGGAGAATTTGATTTAATTCTTGTCCTGAACGCCTGCCCAGTAGCTTGTGCTTCTATTGATCAATTAGAAGCAAAGCAGGATATTTATATTGTTAGAACGAAGAAAGACTGTGCTCCCGATGGACCTGTCATTTCTTGGATTCAGTCATTTTTGGATGCTTGACTGGTATGAATTATGTTGGAGGGATTGAGTGAAAAGAGGCACGAAAACTTATGATGAAAGACTTCTTTCAGCGGAAGAAGCTGTGAAAAAAATCAAAAGTGGTGATCGCGTAATGATAGCCCATGCATGTGGTGAGCCAACTGCTCTAGTAGATGCAATGGTTGCTAATCACAAAGCATATAAAGATGTTGAGATCACACATGAAGTAGTTATGGGAACGGCTGAGTATTGTAAAGAGGAAATGGAAGGACATTTCTATCACAATGCTTTATTTTTGGGTGCAAGTGTAAGAGAAGCAGTGAATAGTGGACGTGCGGGATACATGCCGGGTTATTTTCACACCATTCCTGATATGATTCGTAGCGGACACTTCGATATAGATGTTGCTTTGTTACATTGTAGTCCACCTGATAGCAATGGATATATGTCTTTTGGGGTTTCTGTTGACTATTCTTTGGCTTGTACTGAAGCAGCAAAGCTGGTTATTGTTCAGGTGAATAAACATATGCCAAGAACTTTAGGTAATAGTTTTATCCATTATACTGAAGCAGATATTATCGTTGAACATGATCAAAAGTTAATAGAGCTTTTACCAGGTGCAATCGGTGAAGTAGAGGATGCAATTGGTAAAAACTGTGCTTCTTTAATCGAGGATGGAGATTGCTTGCAGTTAGGAATAGGCAGTATTCCGGATGCAGTTTTATCTAATTTAGGCGATAAAAAAGATTTGGGCTTACACACAGAGATGTTTTCAGATGGTGCTCTTGAATTTATTGAAAAGGGTGTTATCAATTGTAGTAAGAAAAATTTTAACCCCAACAGAGCTGTTGCGACATTCCTTATGGGTTCACAAAAGCTCTACGATTTTGTCGATGACAATCCATTTGTCCATATGGCTCCAGTAGATTATGTTAATAATCCTTATATAGCAGGTAAAAATGATAATTTAGTCGCTATTAACTCAATTGTGGAAGTGGACTTAAAAGGACAGGTTGCCAGTGAATCTATCGGTTTAAGACAAATTAGTGGTGTTGGTGGGCAGGTTGACTTTTGCCGAGCTGCTCGTATCTCTCGAGGAGGCAAGGCAATTTTTGCTTTCCCTTCCATTACAAATAGAGGAGATAGTAAAATCGTACCATTCTTAAACGAGGGTGCAACCGTAACTACTAATATGTATGATGTAGAGTACTTTGTGACCGAAAATGGAGTTGCAAATTTACGTTACAAAAATTTAGAAGATAGAGCACGGGCATTAATCCATATTGCTCATCCTAGTGTACAAGAAGAACTAATATTAGAATATGAAAAGCGCTTCTTCAAAGATTATGTTGCTATGAGTACAGAAGAAGTAAGGAGATTAGGCTAGTCGAGAGAAAATTAGACTGCCCAAAAAATAGATACAAAGAGGGGTACTATGAATTTTGAGAATATTATCTTAAATATAGAAGATCATCTGGTAACTTTAACCATCAATAAACCAGAAACTTTGAACGCACTAGATACATCACTATATACACAAGTTGGTGAGGCTTGCGACTACATTTCAGAGCTCTTAGACAAAGGCCAAGATTTACGCTGTGTAATTTTGACCGGTGCAGGTGAAAAATCTTTTGTCGCTGGTGCAGACATTGGTGAAATGTCTGATCTCGATTTAAGATCAGCTAAAGCTTTTGCTAAAGTAAGTCATATAGCATTTAACAAATTGGCAGAACTGGCTATTCCAACGATAGCTGCTGTAAATGGTTATGCCTTAGGAGGCGGTTTTGAGTTAGCTTTAGCCTGTGATATACGCATTGCCTCAGAAAACGCACGTTTCTCTTTTCCAGAAACGGGATTAGGCATTACACCTGGTAGTGGTGGAACTCAAAGATTAGGACGCTTAGTCGGACCATCTGTTGCTAAGGAATTAATTTTTACCGGACGTAGTTTAAAAGCGGCTCAAGCAGCAGAATTAGGTATTGTTAATAAAGTTGTTGCACATGAAGATTTAGAAAAAGAGTCTAAAGAATTCAGCAAAGTCATTTGTAGTAAGGCTCCTTTTGCTATACGTGCCGCTAAAACAGCTATTGACAAGGGCTTACAGAGTGATATAGATACAGGTCTTAATCTTGAAATAGAAGTCTTTTCACAATGTTTCACAACAGAAGATCAAAAAACAGCAATGAAAGCGTTTTTAGATAAGAGCTCAGATTTTGAATTTATTAATAAGTAAAAAGGGAGATAAATATCATGGACTATAGTTTAACAAAAGAACAGGAAATGATTCGTAAAGTCATTCTACAGTTTGCAGAAGAAAAAGTTGAACCAATTGCTGCAGAGATAGATGAAACAGAAGAATTTCCAATGGAAAATGTCAAAGCCCTTGGCGATATGGGTGTTATGGGAATGATTTTTCCAAAAGAGTATGGTGGTTCTGGAACAGATTCTATCAGTTACATTATTGCAATTGAAGAATTGTCTAAGAAATGTGCTACAACAGGTTGTATTGTAGCTTCACATAATTCACTAGCCTGTGGACCCATTAATGATTTTGGTAGTAAAGAACAAAAAGAAAAATATCTGCCAGATTTAGTAACAGGTAAGAAAATTGGTGCATTTGCTCTAACTGAAGCGAATGCTGGTACTGATTCCGCAGCTCAAGAAACAACAGCAACTTTAATAGACGATGAATACTACTTATTAAATGGTAGTAAATTATTTATTACCAATGGTGGCGTTGCTGAAACATTTGTCGTTTTTGCTATGACTGATAAAAGTCAAAGAAACCGTGGGATCAGTGCTTTTATTCTTGAAAAAGGTATGGAAGGTTTCACACAAGGTAAACATGAAAATAAAATGGGTATCCGAGCCTCTTCGACCTGTGAACTTATTTTTGAAGATGTAAAAGTACCAAAAGAAAATCTCTTAGGTAGAGAAGGACAAGGTTTCAGAATTGCAATGTCCACACTCGACAGTGGTCGAATTGGTATTGCTGCGCAGGCTCTGGGTATTGCTCAAGGAGCTTTAGATGAAGCTATTGAGTATGCAAAAACACGTGTCCAATTTGGTAAACCAGTTTCTGCTAACCAAGGTTTACAATGGATGATTGCTGATATGCATGTACGTACTGAGGCTGCTCGTCAGTTAGTTTATAAAGCAGCTTATGCAAAGGATAATGCTAAACGTTTCAGCGAAGAAGCAGCAATGGCAAAATTATTTGCTTCTGAGACAGCGATGTATGTAACAACCAAAGCAGTACAAATTCATGGTGGATATGGTTATACTCGTGAGTACCCTGTAGAACGTATGATGCGCGATGCGAAGATTACTGAAATCTATGAAGGTACAAGTGAAGTTCAAAGAATGGTCATTAGTGGTGCAATCTTGCGTTAATGGCAGGAAAGGACGGAGATAGAATGAAAATTGTAGTAAGTATAAAACAAGTTCCAGATACGACAGAGGTTCGTATTGATCCAAAAACAAATACACTTATTAGGGATAATGTTCCCAGTATTATAAATCCAGATGATATGAATGCTATCGAAGCTGCACTTCAACTTAAGGATAAAAATCCTGGTTCAGAGGTAACACTGGTTTGTATGGGTCCAACCCAAGCAGATGTAGCTTTACGTGAAGGTTTGGCGATGGGCGCGGATCGTGCCATATTAATTACAGATCGTGCTTTTGGTGGTTCAGATACATGGGCAACCTCAAATGTTATCGCTACAGTAATTCAAGAATTAGATTATGATGTAGTATTTTGTGGTCGCCAAGCTATTGATGGTGATACGGCTCAAGTAGGACCTCAAATTGCAGAAAGATTAGATATTCCACAGGTGACTTATATCTCAAATATTGAACAAAAATCCGAAGATACTTTTGTTGTCCAAAGAAAGACAGAAGATGGTTATTTCGAAGTAGAAGTAAAAACCCCTTGTCTCTTCACCTGCATTAAGGAATTAAACACCCCGCGTTATCCACATATGAGAGGCATTATGGAAGCTTTTGAAGATGATGATAACGTTGAACGTTGGACTAATGACAAATTAAATATCCCGGCAGAGATGATTGGCTTAAGATCTTCCCCTACAAGAGTTAAACGGACCTTTGTTCCTGAACAAAAGAAGGCTGGTATTGTGATACCAGATGCAAATGAAGAAGAAGTTAAGAAAGTGTTTGAAGACTTAAAACTCAAACATTATATCTAAGTCAGGAAGAGGTTAAAAATGAATACTAAATTGTATATAAAAGATCTAGAAGAGATTAAATTAGACGACTATAAAAATGTCTGGGTCATTGCTGAACAACGTGATGGAGAAATTCTAACAAATGTTTATGAACTGCTCAATGAAGGACGTAAGCTTGCTGATGATCTAAAGGTTGAGCTAGTTGCATTATTAATTGGTAATAATATTAAAGATCAAGCTGAAGATTTGATTTTTCATGGTGCAGATAAGGTTATCTTATTAGATAATCCTGTGTTCGAAAATTACACAACGGACGCCTACACAGAAGCAACAAGTCAGATGATTGAAAAATACAAACCGGAAATTGTTCTAGTTGGTGCTACAACTATTGGACGAGACTTAGGGCCACGTGTTGCCGCGCGAGTCAATGCCGGTCTCACAGCTGACTGTACCAGTTTAGAAATTGATGATGAAACTAGAGAATTGAAACAAACTCGTCCTGCATTTGGTGGTAATTTGATGGCAACAATCATCACACCTAACCATCGTCCTCAGATGGCTACTGTACGCCCAGGAGTATTCTTGAAAGCTTTAGAAGACAAGAGCAAAAAAGGTGAAATCCTTGAAGAAAATGTAGAGATTTCAGAAGAAGATTTACGTACTAAGGTCATCAATGTTGTAAAAGAAACAAAACAAAAAGTAGATTTGCCTTCTGCACAAGTTATTGTAGCTGGTGGTCGTGGTTTGGGTAACAGTGATAACTTTAAGATTATCGAAGAATTAGCTGATGCTGCTGACGGTGTTGTTGGTGCATCACGTGCAGCGGTTGATGCTGGCTGGATTACTTCAGATCATCAAGTTGGTCAAACTGGAACAAGTGTACGTCCTGTTCTTTATATAGCTTGTGGAATATCTGGAGCTATTCAACATCTAGCAGGGATGCAAGAATCTGATTGTATTGTGGCAATTAATAAAAATGCAGATGCGCCTATTATGAAAGTTGCTGACTATGCAATCGTAGGAGATTTATTTCAAGTTGTTCCGATGTTAATTGAATTGTTTAATAATGAAAAAGCTAAAAAAGAATAATGATAATTCAATCTATTAGAGCAAAAGTATAATTATCGCATGACAATAGATTAGCAATTAAAAGGAGTTATCTCAGATAATCCCTAAACAGGAGAAAATGAGATAACTCTTTTATTTTTAATAAGAAAAGCATCAGGAAAAAAACAATTAAATTCCATATAAATTTATAACTATTTTTTGTAGTTTTTTATCTATCTGTATAGATGAGCCAATTGGATCTACTTTGTCATGCTATAATGTTAAGGATTAGTAAAATTTGGAAAAATCAAATACCAAATGAGAAAAGTATAATAAGAAGGATCGCCCCTGTATAGGAGAGATTTGTAGTGAAAACAAAGGAGAAATTATGGATAGTAAAATTAAAAAGCTTTTGGATTTGAACTCTTTACCAGGAAAAATGATTTCGTTATATCAACCTACAACAAGGATAGGGGATCAAAGGGATTTATTAATCTATAAGAATTTAGTTAAATCGGTTGAAGGATTACTTGATAATGATTCGGCAAACAACACTGAGAAAACAAGAGAAAGTCTAAAAAATTTACAAAGAGATAGCAATTTTTGGCAATATAGAACCGAAGGTCTTGCGATGTTTGTAAAAGGGGATCAGCGGCTAGTCTTTGATTTGAATCAAAGTGTAAAAGAAAGCGCTACTGTAAAGGATTTACCGTTTTTAGTGCCTTTAATTGAGGCCACACAAATAGCAGAAGATCATTTTGTTTTGGACATTAGCAAGGATCGTTTTCAACTTTGGTACTCTAATGGAGTTAGGTTGTTTCCGATTGAAGAAGATGTTGCCAAATCATTTTCTGAATTGTTTGATGATTTAGATAGCGATGCCGATGTAAATTATGGTTCATATAGAGGCAAAATACCGACATATCATGGTTATAGAGCAAAACCTGAAGAAGATGAAAAGAATAAAGAAAAATACTTCCGCTATATGGATAATCAGTTATCTACATACTTTAAAAATCATGATTTGAAGGTTTTATTAGGTGGAACAACTGAGAATATTGCCGATTGGAAAAATCGTGCAACCTCACAATACTATCTTGACCAAGATTTAGGAAAACCAGTTGGAGACTTCTCCGATCAGGAACTTTTGAATTTTACCAATGATTTGTTTGCACAAAGATTTGAAAAGGAAGCTTCTAAGAAATTAGAAAGATTACAGGCAGCATTAGCAAATGAACGTGCTTCAACTAACTTAACTGAGATTCAGCAAAAACTAAGTGAACGCAATGTCGAAGATTTGATTGTTGGTTATTCTTATTCTGACGCACAAACAACTCAAGTCGACGAACTTGTACTTAATGCTTTAGAAGTAGGGGCAAATGTTATTGTTCTTCCGCGTAAGTTTGAGGATCAAAAACGCATGATTGCAGCACGCTTCCGTTATTAAGAATAATTACAATCTTTTTATGCCGATGTTAGTTAATTATGAACTAGCTTTTGATCGTAATTTTTTGAAATGGTAGATGAGTTTTAAGGGATGAAACTGTGAAAGGGTTCAATATACTTGAATTTCCTCAGTTTCATCCCTTTCATTTTTGTGTAAATCATACAAATTTATCGTTAAACGATAAAAATTAATTGACTTACAATAAAAATATTTTATAATTTTCCTAAAGATATCAATTTAGAAAGAATATTTTTAAGAGGTCTTGAAATGAAAAAACAAATATTTGTCAAACAAACACCTTTAAATAAATTTCATAACATTATTCTTATTGTAACAATATTTCTTAGTATCTTGTATTCAATTGGTGAAGCTTATTATAGTTTTGAATTTGCTGAGATGTTCTCATGGAAAAATAGAGGATATGAATTGACTGAGTTAGCTTTTATTTCTTTTAGTTTATTACACATCCTAAGTACGATAATTTTTTTGATCTTGTTTGGGATTCTTGTCATTAAAGCTATTCGCAAAAACTTGTTTAACCAAAATTCTATGAAATCTCTTTTGTGGATGGGACACCTTAAATTAATATCTTTTATCGCTTTGCTAAGCAGAAGTATTATTATGAGGATTTCTGGAAATTGGGATTTTATTATGTATATACCAAGTAATACAATAATTTCTCTAATAGCTTTATTTGGCGAAGTAAATTTAATTTATTTTATATCTAGACTTTTTATTGAAGCAGTAGACTATAAAGAAGAAAATGATTTGACGGTGTAATTATGGCTATTATTGTGAATTTAGATGTGATGTTAGCTAAAAGAAAAATGCAACTACAAGAGCTTAGTGAAGAGGTGGGGATTACGATTAGTAACTTGTCAAATTTAAAAACAGGTAAAGCCAAGGCTATTCGCTTTTCGACCTTGAATGCGATTTGTGAGGCACTTGATTGTCAACCTGGTGATATTTTAGAGTTTAAAGAAGAATAGGGTTGGTTAAAGTTGATTTGTTTACTGTATTTTTCGGATTCTATATTACTTTTAGGAACAATAACAATATACAATTAAATATCTGACTACATACAATAATGATAATCTAAATCTACAGCTGTAAGCTACCCTTATTTTACAGTAAAGGTGCTAGGGATCAGGCATAAACGAAAGTTGTTGTCAAAAACAAGATATAGTTTTCAATTAACTTATTATTTGCACTTTGGAAATGTTAGTATAATTATATATGTTTTTCTAGTAATTGAATAAGCATGCAAGTAAAAAGTTAAAAGAGTCCAGCGGTAAATAGTCAAGCATTTGGAAAAAGAAAAAAATAAAAAGAACCTTGAAAAAAGAATAGTTTCGAACAAATGTGAGCAAGCTTAATAAGACCACCAATAGGCGGTCAAAAAAAGCAC
>JAAYRJ010000207.1 GCA_012518845.1 Clostridiaceae bacterium | reverse complement strand
TCTTCAAATAATTGTTGTAAACTATCCATAAACAGTTCCTTCTTTCTTTATTTATTTTTTTTCGTAGTATTAATTTACTACAAATTAGGAACTGTTTTCTCTTTTCCACCAAGTTTGGAACGCTATCCTAAATAAGACATTTAGTTCTATTTATAGAGAAAAAGAAAAATAATCTGTTACTCTTTTAAGTTAATGGCAGTGATTTTTGACTTCATAATAAGTCGGCGTAAAAATGGCTGACAAAGTATATTGCGCTTATGCATTTTGAGCCATAGTTTGATTTTCATTTTACGCATTGCGTTTTGATAATACTTCATTGGCTTACTATGAATAGGTACTTTAGCGAAAGCATTTGCTAATTTCTCAGCACTATCTATCGCATAACTAATACCTTCAAATGAGCTGGCACTAATTAAACCAGCTGCTTCACCTAACAAGAAAATGTTTTCTTTTCCTAAAAAAAATTCATTAAATTTACGCGGGAAAACAACTTGACAAGCTTCGGTACGTACCAAATCACTAAGATCATAGTTCATCTGCTTAGCAAATTTACTTTTTTGTGCTTCAAATAATTCACGACTATTTTGTTTTGGGAAAGCGCCACCATAAACAATATATTCATTTTTATTAAAAAACCATGAATAACTATCACTAGTTTCTGGATCAAAAACACAATAAAACTCTGCCCTGTCAAAGTCTTTTCTTTTGAACCATTGCTGAATGGCTGTGTAATTATTGGTCTTTTTTTCTGGAAAGAAAGTTCGTCTTATACTTGAACCGGCACCATCCGCTGCAACAAGATAATGAGATCTTAGCACTTGACCAGAACTCAAAGTTAATATAAAGTCATTATCTTCTCTAATTACTTTTATATATCTTTGCCTCATTATGGTTGTTTTATTTGGAATAAGAGAAATTAGCCATTCATCAAAAGCATAACGATCCATATTTAGATAGTGCCTTTGATAAGTGCAATCCAAATTTTGTTTTAAATCAACTGTCCTTACAGCAAAAATTTGCGGATCAGCTAATATTTCTTTGGGTAATGTTATTTGGTGCTCGGCTAATTTTTTTTGAGCATCGGGTGAGAGTAAACCCCCACAAGGTTTTTGTCTTTCTGGTTGATGATCATGTAGCAAAACAATTTTCAGATCAGGTTTTTGTTCTGCTAATAATTTGGCAAAGGTTGCACCAGCAGGTCCCGCCCCTACAATTGCTATATCATAATAATTTTGATTATTTTTTTGATTATTTTTTTCCATAGAAAGTCATTTTATGAATTGTATGATTCGCTTTCAAGTGGTACTACCGTAATAATACAAAAGGCTTCAATTCCTGCACCTCTCGCCACTTCAGTTAAATTCTCACCCGAAGTTGCTGTTAACATTACATGTTCTTTTGGTAAATCTACAATTTTCGCTATGGATTTTCTAATGTCCTCAATAATTGGCAAGAATTTTGGTTTTTTTGCTTGTACAGTAAAACTAATATGTGCCAATTCGTAACCTGCCTCAGCTAGATCTGCTAAAGCTATTTCTAAATAAGCCGAACTATCTGTTATTTTGTGTTTCAAACAGAGCTCATCAGCTATATCTCCCAGAATTGGGATACAGGTGATGCCAGAAATTGCATTAGTCAAAGCATGTAATAAAACATCCGCATCACTATTGCCTTCTAAACCTTGCTCTGCTTCAAATGTTAGACCCCCAAGTACTAATGGTTTCTCATCATCAGTTGAAACAAAGCGATGTGAATCTTGACCTATTGCTGAAAGGCTAAATTTGTTAGACATAAATTTCTCTTTCTTAAAAATTATCTTTATAGAGTATAACTAAAAGAGTTTTATAACCCAAATTTTTTGTTAGCAATTATTTTTTGGGTTTAAATTGACACCTAATAGTGTGAAAACCACTTGTTTTATCTATAACCTTCACATCATTAAATAACGTTTTGAGAAAAGCTACTGCTGAATTAGCACCTTGCTTTTTTTGAATAACAATATAAAAATTTCCTGACTTTTCTAAATGATCAGCAGCTTGTTCAAACATTTGATAATAAACAGCTTTGCCTGCCCTGATTGGTGGATTAAGAAAAATAAAATCAAATTTTCCAAAATCAAGCGGAATCCCATCTGACTCTAAAAATGAGATTTTGGCACCCGATCTTATCGCATTTTGTTTAGCTAAAGCAATCGCTCTTTGGTTAATATCAAGACTAAACCAATTTTGTT
>JAAYRJ010000019.1 GCA_012518845.1 Clostridiaceae bacterium | reverse complement strand
GTTCAGCTCAAAAGGGCATGGCCATAGTAAGATATAAATTGAAAGAATATCCCAAAATAATTGAAGCGATCAAAAATCGACATATCAATTACAACAATGAATTTAAAAAGATACTTGATCTTGAAAATCAGGGTAAAATCTTTATTTTTGCAGCAGATGAAAGTATATTAAACTTAAGTCCAAAAGTTGATCCTAAGGAAGTAAAAGCCTTGTATGATCAAGGTCTGGCAGACTTCTACAAAAGAAAAAAAGATCTAGAAGAGTTCTTGAATAGATCAAAACAATAGAAACGAGATACAAACACAAACACAAGATACAAATAAATGATGAAGCATAAAAATAATTCATGTCAATCACATGTAAGTGGTGAGGAAATGCGTTTGTTTATTGCTGCAACTTTAGCAAAGGAACAGTTGAGCTGTTTAGAAGAAGCTCAGAGCATACTCCAGCAAAATAGTAGAAAAATATCATTAACTAAAAAGAATAACCTTCATTTAACTTTACACTTTTTAGGCGAAACTAAACCAGCTGATACAGAACGCTTACTTAAGGCTTTGCAAAATTTTCAAACTCTATCAGCAGAACAACTATTTTCACGTTTGGCTGATTATGGTTATTTTAGACGTAGAGATGGCAATTTAGTTTATGCAGATTTAGAAGTGTCAGCTCAGATGATAGAGCTACGGCAAGAGTTAGCTGAACTCTTACAAAAATTGAATTTTCGTGTGGATAAAAGGAGCTGGAAACCACATGTGACTTTGTCACGCCGAACTATCTTTTCTATTGATTGGCAGGCTTTGCAGAATAGTTTATCTACACAAGAAGCAACCTATCCTTTTGCAGATATTAATTTATTTAAGAGCGAATTCACATCACAGGGCATGCGCTATACTCCAATTTATAAATTCTAAACTACACTGAAAAATATCGATATAATATTAAATTATCAAAAAATGTTTTCAAAAATCTAAAAAAGCCAGTACGACAATCTGTCATATTTATATACATTATCTATTGAATCATTGTATAATTAGTCAAATGGATTAATGGAAAGGAGACAGATAAATGGGCGGGAATAAAAATTTAGATGCCTTGTTAACAGAATGGAATATAGGTAAGGTTAAGCTCAAAAATCGTATTGTTCTAACTTCAATGGGAGGAACAAATTTATTAGGCTGGATGGAAAGAAATCATTTTGATGAAGCTGGCGCAAAATTTATTATGGAAGTTGCAAAAAATAATGTTGGTTTAGTTTTGCCAGGTTGTCAGCCTGTTTACAACCCGATGTTTGGTCAATGGCTTTACAAAAACAAAAAAATGTACCAAGATTTGGCCCAATGGTTGCCAGAATTTCATAAAACAGGTGCTAAATTGTTTATCCAATTGACAGCAGGCTTTGGTCGAGCTTTTACAATTTCTGAAATGATGGAAACCCTCTATACCAATCGAGTATTAAGATTTTTGTCTAAACCAGTTATGGATTTAGACAGAATAACAGCTGCTCCCTCTCCATTGCCAAATCGCTGGTCAGATAAAGTACCTTCACGTGAGATGACAATAGCAGAAATAGAAGAAATGATTGATGCTTTTGCAAAAACGGCAAAACTTTGTCAAGAAGCTGGTGTTGATGGTGTTGAAATCCATGCAGTACACGAAGGCTATCTTCTAGACCAATTTGCTCTAAAGTACACCAATCAAAGAACCGATAAATATGGTGGTTCTTTAGAAAATCGCTACCGCTTTGCTGCCGAAATTGTCAAAGCAATTAAAAAAGAATGTGGTCAAGATTATCCAGTTTCACTTCGCTATTCTGTTGAATCAAAAACTAAAGGATTCCGTTCTGGTGCATTACCAGGTGAAGAATATACAGAGGTGGGTCGCGATATGGCTGAATCCGAAATTGCAGCAAAATTCTTACAAGATGCTGGTTATGACATGCTTAATTGCGACAATGGCACATATGACGCTTGGTATTGGGCGCATCCACCTATTTATATGCCAGAAAACTGTAACTTAGAAGATGTCAAACATATCAAAAAATTTGTTGATATTCCTGTCGTTTGTGCTGGGCGGATGGATCCATATGTAGGGAATGAAGCAGTAAAAAATGGTGAGATTGATGGTGTAGGCTTTGCTCGTAATTTCTTAGCTGATCCTGCTTGGTTTACCAAGTTGTTGGCTGGTCAAGAAGAAGACATCCGCCCTTGTATACTCTGCCATAGTGGTTGTTTTAATATGAGTCACTATAAAGGTGTTCCCAACGATCAAGAATTAACTGATTCTTTGCATTTAGCTAGATGTGCCGTTAATGCCGAAATGATGCAATGGGATAAGTTTTACATTGAAAAAACAAGCCAACCCCAAAAGGTACATATCGTTGGTGGTGGAATCGGTGGTATGGAAGCCGCACGAGTCCTTAAATTGCGTGGACATGAACCAATTATCTATGAACAGGACTCTCAATTGGGTGGTGTCTTTATTGCTGCTGCTGCAGAGTCATATAAAGGCCGTTTAAAAGAATTGCTAGAATGGTACCGTCTGCAAATGGACAAGTTAAACATAGAAGTACATTTAAATGAATTTATCGATAATCTAGATCGCTTCAATGCTGAGCCTGTGATTATTGCAACTGGTTCTCAACCTATTGTTCTAAAAAATGTTTTGGGACATGAAAAGATGGTTGAAGCAACTGACTACCTATTAGGTGAAGAAATTGGAGAAACTGTCGCAGTAATTGGTGGTGGTTTAACAGGTTGTGAAATAGCTTATGAATTGGCCCTACAAGGACATAAACCATTTGTTGTTGAGATGCAGGATGACTTAATTAAACAGTCAGGTGTGTGCTTAGCAAATTCTTCATATTTAAGAGAATGGTTTGTCTGGCAAGATATTCCAGTTTATTTGGAAACTACGTTAAAAGAAGTTCAAGCTGATAAAATTATCTGTCAAGATAAAAATGATAACCTGATTGAGCTTGAATGTGATTCTGTGATCAGTTCAGTAGGTTATTATCCCAATCCGCTTGCTCCAAAAAGTGGTCGCAAGGTACAAGTTATCGGTGATAGCAAAGAAGTTGGCAATTTGAGAACTGTTATTTGGAGTGCCTATGAAGCAGCCATGAAATTGTAATTAGCTTATTTGTAGCACTAATTAAGAAAAAGCCCAATATGGCAATCTGACATACTGGGCTCCTATTATTAAAATAGAAAGACCTGATCTTATGATTAAGTAAGATCATACTTCACATCCAAATTTGCTTGTTATAGACTTTATGCTTCGGTCAGTCCAGCATCAGATACAAGGATATGACCATTTATATTACTGGCTTGATCGGAAATTAAATACACAAGATTGTCAGCAATTTCTTCTGCAGTTGCCATCATTTTATCTATTTTGGCACCATTGCCTATGACAGCAATACCGGTTTGATTTACTTTTTCCATATCCATTTCTGATGTCATTGGCGTCATGATACCACCTGGTGCAACAGCATTAACACGAATACCTTTAGAGGCATACATAACAGCAGTATTTTTCACCAACCCCATGACAGCATGTTTAGAGCTAGTATATGCAGCGCCTGCTTTGCCTCCAGTAATACCGGCAATAGATGCAGTTACAACAATAGATCCACCTTTTTCTAACATTGGGATTGCTGCTTGGAATAGATAGAAATTACCCATGAGATTGATATTGATGATACGACTAAATTCTTCTGCCGAAATTTCGGTAACAGGTTGGAAATCATCCATAACTCCTGCATTTGAAACTAAAGCATCTAATCTGTTTTCATTTTGTTTAATTGTTTCAAAAAGGTTATTAATTTGATCAGTATTAGATACATCAACAGATAGGGTATGAAGTTTACCCGGAAGATTTTCTGCTTCCATTTCTTTTTGTAGAGCATCTAATTTTTCTTGTCTACGTGCTACGCCATATACAATGGCACCTTGAGCCATCAATTTTTTGGTGGTCGCTTTACCTACACCTTCTGATGCCCCTGTTACAATAATAACTTTGTCTTTAAATTCCATAAAAATTTATTCCCTTCTATTTTTTAAATATTTGTCAATATAAAAACACTCAAAAATATTATATAGGGCACAAGATAGTAAAACAACATTAATTAGTTTGCTAGATTTTGATCCCGTTACTTAATTTAACTCTTTCTATGTTATGCTTTAGATACAAAAAAGATGTTTGTACAAGGAAGGTAACTATGCTAGACAATTTAAATTCGATTCCTCAATCAGACAAAAAACAAGAATTAGCAAAAGATTGGGCAGAAGGTGGTAAAACAGGATTGATTTCTGTCAAAGGAGGATCAGTCTATTATCGCTTTTATGGAGCTGAACAAACTAATACGCCTCTAATTTTTATTCATGGTGGACCAGGTCACTCAATGGCAACATTTTTTAGAACTACAAATCTGGGAAAAAATAGACCAGTTGTTTACTACAACCAACTTGGTAGCAATGGTTCAGATATTGGAGAAGAGTATAGAACGAAAGATAAAGCCACAGAGCTGTTTACAATCGAAAGGTATGTTGATGAGTTGGAACAGGTGATTGCTCATTTTGGTTTTAAAGAATATGTTCTAGTTGGTCATTCTTGGGGTTCTATGCTTGCTGTTGAATATGCAGCTGCTAAGCAAGATCCAAGGCTCAAAGGCCTAGTTCTAGTAGGCCCTTTTCTTAATGTGGATCTTTGGCTTTTGGATGCAAAGCGATTAATTCATTCTTTGCCTGATGGAGCTAGGAAGTATCAAATTGTGCAAGAGAATGAAACTTCCGGAAACTATACAAAAGAGTATGACGAAATCAACGCTCTTTATTCAAAAGAGTTCTTTAATCGGATTGAAGGAGATGATGCTATTAACCCATCCGAGCCTCAAAAATTGATGGTTAAAGGATTTGATGTTTATAATTATATGTGGGGACCAACAGAGTTTTCTTGTACTGGTAAACTTCAAGGTCACGATGCAACTAAATTGCTATCTGAGATTAATGTACCTATACAGTATATTTCTGGAGAATTTGATAGTGGTTCACCAGCCGCAGCAGCTTATTATAATGCTCTAACGCCAAATGGCAATGTTGCTGTGATAGAAGGAACTGGACATGAATCTCCACGTGAAAAACCTGAGCAATTTAACCGTATAGTTGAAAAATTTCTTACAGATCTCAGTTAGAAGCAAATTTTTAGAATGACTAATAACCCATTCTAAATTTTATCTTAGGGATATTATTAGACTATGATTTTTATTTTTCTTCTAACATCAAAATTTAGTAGGGGGAAAGACCAATATGAATAATTATCAACGATTCTACAATTGG
>JAAYRJ010000206.1 GCA_012518845.1 Clostridiaceae bacterium | reverse complement strand
TATACTCATGCAGAAACGGGCATTACAATTTTAATGTCTGAACACAATTTAAATGATTTATTAGAAAACACCGATAAAATTATTTTTTTGGATCAAGGTGAGATTAAGTTTCAAGGAGAACCAAGAGAACTAGCAAAATTTTTGATAGAAGAAGATTTTGCTTATCAAAAAGCCCTGCCTATTCCAACACGTATGCACAAATTTGTTCCGCAAACAAATCCAGCTTTAAGTATTGTTGAGGGTAGGAAAATTCTTAAGCAAGAGGTTGCATCAGGTCGAGTAGATCAGTACTCCAAAAAACAATCAAAAAGTGATAATTCAAAAAATGACCTTAATCCAGCTTTGTTTGCTGATAAATTATGGTTTCGTTATCAAAAAGATTCTGAATTAATATTAAAAGAAGCTAGTATAAAAATTTATGAAAACCAAATTTTAGCGATTGTTGGTGGCAATGGTAGTGGTAAAAGCACTTTTCTTTATTTATTAAGTCAAGCCTTACAACCATTAAGAGGAAAAATAAATTTTAAAGGCAAGCCAAGAATTGCAATGCTAGGTCAAAATCCGGAAACAATTTTTAGTCAAGACTCAGTAGAAGATGTGCTAAGAGAATATCAAAACCGTTTTCAGAATACGGAAGCGGAGATAAATGAAATGATATCAATTTTTGATTTAAATCATTTACTCAAAAGACATCCTTTTGATTTATCAGGTGGTGAAAAACAAAAATTGGCATTGGCTAAGGTCCTCCTCACAAAACCGGATATCCTGCTTTTGGATGAGCCAACCAATAGTTTAGATATTCTTAATAAAGAAAAAATAAAAGAAATTTTACTAAAGTTAAAAGAAACAACAACAATTGTACTTGTGACCCATGATCTAGATTTTGTTGCAGATGTAGCAGATTATGTAGCAATGCTTTTTAATAAAAAAGTAGTTGCCAAAGCCACAACCAGAGAATTTTTCAAAAAAAATTCTTATTTTACGACTACAACTTATCGTTTAACACGTGAAATTTTACCTGGATGTATCAAGTTTGCAGATTTAGAAAAAAATTTATTACAATTTTAAAGAGAGACAAGGGAATAAGAAAGTAACAAGCAATGAAAAAACATTTTGGTATTTTCTCTGGCATTATTTTATTACTAGCAGTATTAATTTTTACTGCAATTTTTCAGATAGAACAGTCAGCAGCAATAAATTTTTTTGCAGCAATTGTTGCTATTATCCCATTCTTCATTAATTTTGAAAAAGAAAATAAAAAACCACGCGATATAATGCCAATAGTTGTATTATCGGCAGTGGCAATTGCTGGTAGAATTTTATTTACACCAATACCAAATTTTAAACCAGTTACAGCAATAGTTATTATCATAGGCCTAGCTTTTGGGGCAGAGTCTGGCTTTATGACAGGCTCCTTGACAGCCCTTGTTAGCAATTTATTTTTTGGCCAAGGTCCTTGGACAGCTTGGCAAATGTTAGCCTGGGGATTAATAGGTTATGTAGCAGGTCTTTTGGCTGAACGAAAGCGACTTAAAAAAACGTGGCAAATACTTGTTTATGGAATATTGGCAACATTATTTTTTGGTGTTTTTATGGATACCTGGACAATCATAAGCTATGTTAGACCTTTAACTTTAGTAACCGTAGTAACTTCTTATTCGCTAGGAATTGTTTTTAATATTAGCCATCTTGTTTCAACAATTGTATTTCTTTTACCAATAGAAAAATTATGGCTACCACAATTAAAGCGTATTAAAATCAAATTTGCTCTTAAATAATTTTTCTTCGCTTCTTGTTCCAAAATAAGTAAGCTAGTTTGTGCTAAATATCGAATAAATAGTAATAATAATTTGATATTTTAGTTAAATATGATGATAATACTTATGTGTATCATCACTATTTTTTCCAAGATTATTGAGGGAGGATACATATGAGCAGTAGCTTTTCAAATACTATTTCACGTGTAGTGGAGCGTCACCATGGTGGCATTAAAGTACCAGACATAGACCACACACATGGCAATAAACCAACAAAATTTCCTATCCCTAACAAAGTCAGAATACCTATGTCGATGCATATGGGCGCTCCTTGTAAGCCCTTAGTTAAACGAGGTGATGAAGTCCAAGTGGGACAAATAATTGCTGATTCAGAGGCTCTACTTTCAGCACCAATCCATGCATCTGTTTCAGGAAAAGTAACGGGGATCAGCGTTGGCGAACTTGATGCTGCAGGTAACAAAACCACTTTAATTGAAATAGAGTCAGATGGGAAAATGACACCTTGGAGCGAAATAAAAATTCCCAACATTAATAGTCGTCAAGATTTTATCCAGAGCGTAAGAGACAGTGGTGTTGTGGGTTTAGGTGGAGCAGGTTTTCCTACTTCTGTAAAATTTGCAACTGATCAAAAAATTGAGATTTTAATAGCTAACGGAGCTGAATGTGAACCTTATAACACGTCCGATTATTATACAATGCAATATCGAACCAAAGAAATGCTAAATGGTCTAAAAGAAAGCATGAAATGGTTAAATATTGATCAAGGTATTATTTTTGTTGAAGAAAACAAAATGTCTGCAGTTGAAGAGATTATTAAACTGTTGGAAACAAAATCTGATCAATATCCAAATATAAAAGTAATGGTTGCACCTGTCCTGTATCCACGTGGAGCAGAAAAAGTTGTTATTCAAATGACAACCGGTAGAGTAGTACCAGCAGGTAAACTTCCTGCAGATGTAAATGTTCTAGTATCTAATGTCACAACCCTTGCCGAAATAGGCAAGTTTTTAGAGACAGGTGTCCCTCTTATCGATAAAGTAGTGACAGTGGATGGCCAAGCTATTAGGGAACCGCAAAATGTGTTAGTGCCAATCGGTACAGAAATTTATGAGATTCTTAAATTTTGTGATTTAGATGAGTCTATTGTCGAGTCCGTAATTATGGGTGGTCCCATGATGGGAGTTGCAGTGGGTGATATTAATAGTCCCCTAATTAAGATGAATAATGCGATTTTGGCTATGACTAAAGCCGAACGCGGTGATTGTCCAGCCACAGAATGTATTCGCTGTGCAAAATGTGTAAGAGGCTGTCCAATGAAATTGTCACCAACTATTATGTATAAGGCAATAATGAAAGAGAACCTAGATCAAGCAAAAGAAATTGGTGTGATGAATTGCATCGAATGTGGAGCCTGTAGTTATTCATGCCCAGCTGATATTGCACTTGTTCATTGGTTCCGTCAGGCAAAAAGTGCAATCCGTACTAAGGAGAGATAAAAGGATGACTCAAAACAAGCAAAAATCTCGTTTAGTTATTGCGAGTAGTCCCCATCTTAAAAGCCCAATCAAGACTAGTCATATTATGCTAGATGTACTCATTGCGTTAGTCCCAGTAATTCTTGCTACAACATTAATTTTTGGTACAAGAGTTATTTTAAATATTTTTGTTGCAGTGTTTTTTGCAGTTTTGACAGAATATATTGCAAGAAAAATCATGAAACGTCCCCAGACAATACAAGACCTTTCTGCAGCAGTAACAGGTGTTCTACTAGCACTTAATGTACCAGTAGAAATGCCACTCTGGCAACTAGCACTTGGTAGTATATTTGCTATATCATTAGTGAAGCAAGCTTTTGGAGGCATAGGTCAAAATCTTGTAAACCCAGCTATGATTACACGTTTGGTGTTAGTTTCATCTTTCAGTAGTAGTTTTACAAATCCTAGTGTACCCATTCAATCTTTTGTTAACTTTGCTCACAGCACTGGTTTATCTGGGATAACGCCAGATGCGGCTGTTGATGGGACATCTTCTGCAACTTTTTTATATGTCTTAAAAGAAGGAATTAGCGCAGATGAAAGTGTACCAAATATTTTTGATTTGCTTATAGGTAATCAAAGATCTACGGCTGTTGGTGAAGTTTGTTCGCTGGCTTTTGTTCTTGCTTTTATTTATTTGCTCGCACGAAAAGTTATTACCTGGCATGCTCCTATTAGCTTTGTAGGAACTGTTACGATTTGTTCCTTTCTATATGGTTCATTAGATTTTAGATATGTGATCTTGCAACTTCTTTCAGGTGGTCTACTCTTTGCAGCCATTTTTATGGCAACAGATTATACGACCACACCCTTGACCAATAAAGGTAAATTAATATTTGGTATAGGTTGTGGTCTAATCACGTGTTTGATCAGATTCTGGGGTTCATTGCCAGAAGGTGTTTCATATAGCATCATTATCATGAATATTTTAACTCCACATATTGATCGGTTCACAATAGATGAACCCTTAGGAG
>JAAYRJ010000205.1 GCA_012518845.1 Clostridiaceae bacterium | reverse complement strand
GGAGATAAAATGATTGCCTCTGATACGGCAAATGGTAATATTATTGATGTAGCCCCAATGGGAAGCGTTCTGTATGCAGATTATGTAACAGAACAGACAATACGAATTGTGCTACCCAACGATGAAATAGGTTGGATCAATCGTGAAAGTGTGGTAGTTTTTTCCCTAAATGAAAATATACCTACAGCTTCAGAGAATCAAGCTGATATTTTTGCATCAAGTGCTTTGAAATTTTTAAATGTGGCATATATGCCTGCAGGTCTAACTCTTGAAGGAATAGATGTACCAGGCATAATATATTTAACAGGCTTAACGAATGGTTTGGAATTACCACGATTGCTCGAAGAACAAGCAGAATCTGGTTACCAAATTAGCTTTGAAAAAGATTCATCAGGAATTCCATATCTAGAAGGCTTTAAAGTTGGGGATTTATTGTTTTTTTCAGATCTTGCTGGTGATAACTTGGATTCAGTAGGAATTTTTTTAGGAGAAGATAACCTTCTTTATGCACATGGAACTCAAAATAAAATAGAAATAATAAGTCTAACCAATAATGAAAAATTATTTAAGCGTTTAGAAGTTGTGCGGAGATTGTTTGATTAAAAATGACTTAATTATCCAAAAAAACAAAAAAATAAGGGAAAGGCACAATCTTAAAAAAAGATTTGACAAGAATAGATTTCATTGGTATTATCATTAAGCGTTTGAAAAAATGCATAGGCACGGCGGCGTAGCTCAGCTGGCCAGAGCACTCGGTTCATACCCGGACGGTCGTAAGTTCAAATCTTACCGCCGCTACCAAAGACGGCCCGTTGGTCAAGAGGTTAAGACACCGCCCTTTCACGGCGGAATCAGGGGTTCGATTCCCCTACGGGTCACCAACAACAATAGCCTGTACGTAATACGCAATACAGGCTATTTTATTTAATAAATAATCTTACTTTTTATAGATCGAAGTGGAGGTGTAGCAAATGGCTAGATGCGAGATATGCCAAAAGGATATTAACTACGGTAGAAAAATCAAGATTACACGTTCTCAAATTTCACGTCGTGCTTTGAGACGTCAACATTCAAATGTTAAACGCGTTAGTGTTATGGTAGATGGCACACCACGTAAGATGAAAGTTTGTACGCGTTGCCTCCGTTCAGATAAAGTAGAACGTGCATAATAACTCGTGTGTTGTTAGAGTGTTCCAGCTCGATACATTGTATCGGGCTTTTTTTATTTCTATCTACAAATTTTTGCTGTGATTCTTCAGTTTTAATAAAATATGGAATTATCTAGAGGAATTAGGTAAAATGTGTTTTGTAATTGTTAAATAGAAACTACAAATTTTCGTGAAAGAAGGAAAATTAATGAATAAACAAGATTTTGGCCAAACGATTATTAGTAAAAAAACACAGATTCTTTTATTTATGCTTATTTTAATTTTTAGTTTTAGTTTAGTTGCGTGTAATAAAGATAATACAGATGAGGAAGATCAAATAGTTGATGGTAATGATCAAAGTCAAATTGAAGATGTTGGAGAAGTTGAACAGCTAGAAAGTAAATTAGAATCACAGATAACTCCAATAGATTCTATCAGTCAGGTAACTGACCCAGAGATTGTTGATAGCATTCTTCAAGACAAAGTGGAGATAGGTGAGCTTGAAAAAAGTTCAGATCATACAGAAGTACAATTAATAACCAAACATGCTGGTGAAATAATATCAGTCCCTGTTCAATATCCTTTTGCTAATTGGCTTGCAGAACAAGAAAAACCAGTATTGTTTGAATGTATAGCTGATTATTCTCAACCAGCAGAAGATTCTTTACCGTATTTGTATGGCATCGCCGAGCAGTATGATAATGAACTTATTGTTTGTAAAGTTGATATTACAGATTCACAGGATTTTATTGATTTATTTCATATTGAATATTTGCCAACTTATTTTTTATCTAGAGATTCAACTTTATATCAAATTGCTACTGGCTTTGATCCATACGCGAATCCTAGTTTAGTAGATAATATAGAACAATTGTTAACCAATTAAAAATAAATCAGATTAAATAAAAGTGAAAGTTATCTTAGAACGCTTAAAACCTTATCGCAAACGAATTATTTTAGGCCAGAGCTTTAAGTTTACAGAGGTGATTCTTGAGTTGTTGGTACCATTACTGATCGCAAAAATGGTTGATTTAGGTGTTGCTAATCAAGATTCAGGTTTAGTCATTCAATATTCTTTAATTTGTTTAGTATTAGCGATTTTGGGTATGGGCTCGGCTTTTATTTGTCAATATCAAGCATCTATTGTTTCACAAAGCTATGGTACAGAGTTGCGGAATGATCTTTTTGCTCATATCCTTAAAATGCGGATCCAAGATGTTTCACAAATTGGTTCCTCGTCTTTGATTACTAGGATCACTTCTGATATTCAAACACTGCAACAAGGTATTGCAATGTTAATTCGTTTAGTACCTAGAACTCCTTTCATCTGTGCTGGTAGTATCATTATGGTTGCTCTGATTAATGTGAAATTTATTTTTCCGTTTTTATTCGCAGTTTTTATTTTCAGTCTAATTATCATAACTATTACCAGGAAGATGTTGCCTTTAATAAAAAAATCACAAGAAAAAACGGATGGTTTAATTAACCGAGTACTAGAATTACTTTCTGGCATTAAGGTCATCCGTGCTGTTGTGAAAAGTAAAGAAAAAGGCAAACAATTTGATGATCTTAATGATGAAATTGCAACAATAATGCAGAGAATAGGTTTTTATTCTGCACTACTTAATCCATTAACAATGCTGGCTTTAAATTTGATTGGTGTTTTTATCTTGTGGTTTGCTGGAAATCAAATGCAACTTGGAAATTTATTAAGTGGAGATATAATTGCCTTAATAAATTATTTGACTATGTTGCTAACTGCATTAACTGTTTTATTGAATTTGGTTTTGCTCTACACTAGGGTTTTTGCAAGTTCACAACGTCTTGAAGAAGTTTTATTAACAGAAGAAAGAGATGGTATAGATATACCAAAATCAGCACAAAAACAGTCTGAAACTTCAAAACTTCAAAAAAATGAATTCCAAAACAGTATTGAGTTTAAAAATGTCTCGTTTGCTTTTCCGGATAGCTCGGAATTATTATTTGATGATCTTTCTTTTTCTTTACCAGTTGGAAAATCACTTAGCATTATTGGACCAACTGGTTCCGGCAAATCTTCTTTAGCCTATTTACTCGAAAGACAATATGAAATTAATTCTGGGTCAATTAAAATCTTGGGTAAAGATATTAACAATTATTCAGAGGATGATTTATTAAAAACAATTCAAATTGTGCCACAAAAATCATATTTGTTTGCAGGTAAATTAAAAGATAGTTTGACTTTAGGAACAAAAAATATATCAGATGCTGAAATTTGGCAAGCTTTAGAAGTAGCTCAAGCGGCAGATTTTATTCGAAAGGACAAGTTACAACTAAACAAAACAGTTGACAGAGGTGGTACAAATTTTTCTGGTGGACAAAGACAACGTTTGTCTATCGCTCGGGCATTACTTCGCAGTGCTAAAATTCTTGTCTTTGACGACAGTTCTAGCGCACTTGATCTAGCCACAGATGCTGCATTGCAAAAGGCTTTATCACAAAATAAATATTACAAAAATCGTTATTTTATTACCATTACGCAAAGAATTTCAACAGCTAAGTGTTCCGATTTTATTTTGTTATTAGATAATGGTCAAAAAGCTGGTTTTGGCACCCATAGTGAACTCTTGAGCACAAATACCTTATACCAAGAAATTTATAAATCTCAAGTAGCCCAAAATAGTCTTGAAAACAAGATAGAAGAGGTAGTTGATGTCTAAGAAAAATAATCAACAAGCGACTGCCTTATCTTTTTTATTGAGACGAATGTCTAAATTTCCTGTAAAAATGGCTGCAATTGTTTTGTTTGCGATTTTAGGCAATATCTTAATGCTTCTAGGTCCCAAATTGATGGGTGAAGCTATTGATTTATTAGCTTTACATAAGGGTATTATTACTGATGAACTTTGGCAATTGTTAATAATCTTAATAATTGTCTACATCTCAGCTTCGTTTTTTCAATGGTTACTTGGTCATTTAAGTAGTTTGATTTCTGCTGATGTGATTCGAAATTTACGTCAAAACTTATATGAACATTTAAATTATCTTTCACTTAATTTCTTTCATCATACACCTTTTGGAAAAATTACGGCTACAATGAGTACAGATATTGATCAAGTCAATGATGGACTAATTAATGGCTTACCTCAGCTTTTTTCTGGCATTGTTAGTCTATTTGGCTCGATCTATTTTATGTTTAGCATTAGCTGGAAAGTGGCTCTTTTGATCGTGGGTCTGACGCCGATTATTTCATTTATTTCTCATTTTATCAGTAAGAACTCATTTAACATGTATAGGCTCGAAGCAGAACAAAGGGCTGAATTAAATGGTCTCGCTGAAGAAATGATCAATGAACACAAGCTTGCTAGAACCCTACAAGCACAAAATGATGTAATTCCAAATTATGAAGAAATGAACGCTGAACTCTATGTGTATGGACAAAAGGCACAGTTTTATTCATCTTTAGTTAATCCATCTACACGTCTAGTCAATTCTATTTCATTTATTTTATGTGGTGGTTATGCAACAATTTTAGCAATTAGAGGAGAATTAACAGTTGGTCAAGTAGGTAGCTTATTATTTTATGCTAATCAATTTTCTAAACCTATCAATTTGATTACTGAAATTATTACCCAGATTCAAGCTGCTTTAGCATCAGCTTATCGTATTTATGAATTATTAAATATCAAACCGGCTGAGATTGAAACAGAAACAACTCCTGAATTTGAATTTGTTAAGGGCGAAATTGAATTCAAGCAAGTTTATTTCTCTTATATCGAAACAGAACCTTTAATTCAAAACTTAAATGTAAAAATACCTGCCAAATCTAAAGTTGCAATTGTAGGTCCGACAGGAGCAGGAAAAACTACTTTAGTTAATTTACTAATGCGATTTTATGAATTGGATCAAGGTGAAATAATTATTGATAATCAGCCTATTTCTAAGATGACACGCAATAGTGTTAGAAAATCGTTTGGTATGGTTTTACAAGATGTTTGGTTGTTTGAAGGAACAGTATTAGAAAATTTAACTTTTGCCAATCAAGAGATATCGCGAGCAGAAGTCATAAGAATTTGTCAAGAAATAGAAGCGGATTCCTTTATTAGACGTCTGGAGAAAGGATATGATACTGTTATCGATGCTACAACTTCTTTATCACAAGGACAAAAGCAATTACTAACTGTAGCAAGAGTTATGATCCAAAATCCAGATATGGTTATTTTAGATGAAGCCACATCTGCTATTGATACAGTAACCGAAATGCGTGTCCAAAAAGCTTTTGATCAAATGATGCAAAATCGTACAAGTTTTGTAATTGCTCATCGTCTTTCAACTATTCTTGACGCCGAGATTATTTTGGTAATGGATGAAGGAAATATTGTAGAAAAGGGTGATTTCCAAACTCTTATGGCAGGGGATACTTTATTTAAACATCTTTATAATAGCCAATTTGAAGCTCAAGTGGATTAATATTCCAAATAATAAAAAGCGATCAGACTTTGAATTCTGATCGCTTGTCTTAAATTTTCCAAAATTGTTGTAAATATTAATCCTATTTTTTATTGGGTTTATATGTTTCTCGTAAAGAAACAGTTCGATTAAATACAGGTTTTTCTTTGGTTGAATCCTCACTATCTTCAATGAAATATCCTTGCCTTATAAATTGAAAAGCATTTCCCTGGTTTTCTTTAGACAATAACCAAGGTTCCAACTTAGCGTTTTCGATTACTTCTAGAGAGTTTGGATTTATAAGTTCATGATAATCTAAATCCGAATCATCAGGATCTGGAACTGAGAACAATTTATCATAAACACGAACTTCTGCATCAACAGCGTCTTCTGTACCAACCCAATGGATTGTGCCTCTGATTTTTCTACCATCAGCAGCTTTACCACCTCTTGATTCAGGATCATATTCAGCTGTAACAGCTATTATATTGCCATCATCATCTTCTATGTGTCCTGTACACTTTACAATATAGGCACCCCTTAAACGTACCTCGTTGCCTTTATAGAGTCGATGATATTTTTTAGGAGGATCAACGGCATAGTCATTTCTTTCAATCCAAACTTCTTTAGAAAAAGTCATCTCATGACTACCAAGCTCAGGTTTATAAGGAAAATTTTGGACGGTCATAGATTCTTTTTGTTCATTTGGATAATTGGTAATGATTAATTTTATTGGATCCAATACGGCTGAACCCCTAAGTGCGTGTTCATTTAAATCTTCTCTTAAGCAAAACTCTAAAAAATCATAACTAACTAAAGAATCAACTTTAGAGATACCAATTCTTTCGCAGAAGTTTCTAATAGCTTGAGGAGTATAACCACGTCTACGCAAACCACTAATGGTCGGCATTCTTGGATCATCCCAGCCACTTACAATATTTTCTTCAACTAGTACACGCAATTTTCTTTTGCTCATTACAGTATAGTCGATATTAAGTCTTGCAAATTCAATTTGTCGTGGGGTATAAGGAACACTACAATTTTCAATGAACCAATCATATAGAGGTCTGTGATCTTCAAATTCTAATGAACATAAAGAGTGGGTGATACCTTCTAAAGCATCTTCTAATGGATGGGCAAAATCATACATTGGATAAATGCACCAATCATCACCTGTACGATGGTGATGTTCGTGGGCTATACGATAAATCACAGGATCGCGCATATTAATATTGCCAGAGCTCATATCAATTTTTGCACGTAAAGTCATTTTGCCATCTTCAAATTCACCTGCACGCATCCGCTTAAATAAATCTAAGTTCTCTTCGATTGGACGATCACGATAAGGACTATTTTTCCCCGGTTCTGTTAAAGTACCTCTTGTTTCACGAATTTCCTCTGGAGTTAATTCACAAACAAAGGCCAGACCTTTTTCAATTAATTCAACTGCAAATTGATACATATCTTCAAAATAATCCGAAGCATAGAAAAAGCGGTCGCCCCAATCGTAACCTAGCCAATTTACATCTTCTTTGATTGCTTCTACATACTCAACTTCTTCGCGAGCTGGATTTGTATCATCCATACGTAAATTGCAGATACCATTGTACTTAGCAGCAGTTCCAAAATCTATATAAATAGCCTTTGCATGGCCAATATGAAGATAACCATTAGGTTCAGGCGGAAATCTTGTATGAACTGTGCGACCCTCATACTGACCACCTTCAGCAATATCCTCATCAATGAAATCATGAATGAAATTACTAGGCATTTCATTTGGATTTTCTAATTTATTAACTTTATATTTTGACATTTTGCACCTCGTAAATTTATTGTTTTAAGTTATAATTTTTTAGTTCTGCTATAACATTTTCAAGTCTATTAATAGATTCTTTTTTACCCAAAAGGAGTAACAAGTCAATCGAGCCTCCTGGTGTTACTTGTCTGCCAGACAAAGCAATCCGGATTGGATTCATAACTGTACCTACTTTATATTCCAGTTCTTTGGCTAGATTTTTTATCGCTGGATGAATTTTATCGCGCACAAATTCAAGTTCTTTGAGTTCAGTAGCAACTGCTCTAAGTACGGTTTCAGCTACTTCAGGAGTTAATTTACTACGTTTATGAAAATACATTTCAGGATTAAAAGCATCTGGTTGCTTCACAAAATCCAGTGTTTCAGCTAAATCACTTTTTTTACTAATTCTATTTTGTAAAATATTAGCAACTAGTTCTAGATCATATTCGGAATCTCCAAAGAATTTGTCTGCTTCATCTTTTATCCAAGCTGCAAATTCGTTCTCAGACATTAATCTTATATATTGCTCGTTATACCAATCCAATTTAGCATAATCAAATACAGCTGGTGATTTACTAATGCCAGAAATAGTGAAATTTTCAATCAATTCATTAAGGCTAAAAATTTCCCTTTCGTCTTTACTAGGTGCCCAGCCAAGAAAAGCAATATAGTTGATGATTGCATCAGTTAGATATCCTTGCTCTACCAAGGCTTCAAAAGTTGTTGCACCATGTCTTTTAGATAATTTTGCTCCATCTTTTCCTAAAATAAGAGGCAGGTGTACGTATTTTGGAATTTTCCAGCCAAATGCGTCATATAGTAAATTATATTTAGGTGTAGAAGATAAATATTCAGATCCTCTCACAACATGAGTGATTTTCATTTCATGATCATCGATTACATTGGCAAAATTGTAGGTAGGGTAACCATCTGATTTAATTAATATTTGATCTTCTAATTCTTTGTTGTCAACCGAAATTTCACCGAAAATTTCATCTTTAAAGCTTGTAACTCCTTCGAATGGCATTTTTTGTCTAATAACATAGGGTTTACCATTTTTAAGATTAGCTTCTATTTCTGTTTCATCTAATTCACGGCAATGTCGATCATATCCTCCAAACTCACTACTTTCTTGTAAAGAATTTAATCTATCTTTTGAGCAAAAACAATAATAGGCTTTATCTTCTTCGATTAATTGCTTTGCATATGGTAAATAATGATCAAGCCGTTCACTTTGAACATATGGAGCATAGGGACCACCAATATCTGGTCCTTCATCATATTGTAAATTAACTTCCTTTAAAGTCTGATAAATATGCTCGACAGCACCTTCGACTAATCTATCTTGATCGGTGTCTTCGATCCGCAAAATAAATTGTCCACCTTGACTTTTGGCGACTAAAAATTCATATAATGCGGAACGAAGATTTCCAACGTGCATAAATCCAGTTGGGCTTGGTGCAAATCTCGTCCTAATAGTTTTACTCATTAATGCCTCCATCAATATAAATAATTTGACTTTTATCATATCATAGATAAATTATTATTAAATTGTTATGAAGATATTTTTTTAAAAGATTGCAGGCAAAATATAAAAGGGTTAAAATAAAAACTATGAAACGAAT
>JAAYRJ010000204.1 GCA_012518845.1 Clostridiaceae bacterium | reverse complement strand
GTTATCAAGAGAACAATAAGTACGACCGACTTAAAACGTACTTAGACCTTGATAAAAACAATGACATCATTGACAAGTGTATTGATGAATATGGTTCTGATTTACACCCAAATATTGTTTTTGAGAACACAGGTATTGACCAATCGGTATTTAACAAAAAAGGCGACCAAAGGAAATGCCTATACATTGAGAATTTAGATGATGCACTTGAATCTGTTAAGGTTGAGTACAGTATTAATGACTTATCGTTAATGCTTCAATACCTGCACAAAAATGGAATCATTTTGTATGAAGAAGATTTGAAGAAAATATTTAGTATTTACAAACGCCAAAATGAAATTGATTACTTCATACATAAAGATGCCGAAGGATTTTTAAAAGAGCAGTTTGATATTTATGTTTACAATTGGCTGTTCAATGATTTAGATACAGATTTTGATGCAGCGACCGTGAAGCGAATACAAAATATAAAAAAAATTGCACACAAAGTCATTGAATACATTGCTCGTTTTGAAGATGAATTAAAAGCCATTTGGGAGAAACCAAAGTTTGTGCGAAAATGCAATTATGTATTAACCCTTGATAGATTAAGTGAACATACCGACCTGATAGAGAAATTGATTAAAAGCCCAGGTTGGGAAAAGCAAGTTGAAGAATGGGAAAAATTATCTGAAGCATGGATAGATGAAAAAACTAATGAAGTTTTAAAAAAAGCATTTGACGACTTTATCGGTGCTAATTTAAATGCAGAAAAAAGAATTGAAGACAACAAATTATCATCACATTATCAATTCCTCCCGATTAATACAATTCATTTTGAAGACTTGAAATTTGATATATTAAAATCTATACCCGATTTAGACAATTCTATTGATGGTATTTTAATAAAATCAGATAACTATACTGCCTTAAATACTATTAAAGTAAAGTATAAAAATAAAATAGACTTCACATATATCGACCCACCTTTCAATTTAGGGCATAATGCAGATTTTAAATATAAAGTTAATTACAAAGATTCAACATGGCTCACATTATTGGAAAACAGAATAACTCTAAATTATGATTTACTATCTGATAATGGAGTGTTTCTTTTAAGGAACGATTATAATGGCAACTATCTAACTAGACAATTGTTGAATTCAATTTTTCAGGTTGTAAATTTTAGAAATGAATTACAAGTAAATAGGATTTTTAAGAACAAAACAGATAACAAAATAAAATCTTTACCATTTAGTTTGGATACTGTCCATGTATACGCTAAAACTGAAGCTTTTTATTACAAAAACCCTTTTGTTGAAAGAACAGAAGAAAGAGCCGCTTTTTGGAGACATATGAATGATAGTGCAGGACAGGGATCTGCAAAACTTTTCTTTGGATTATCTCTCGAACCTCCAATTGGAAAACACTGGAAATATTCTCAAGAAAATATTGACAATAAAATTAAAAACAAATTACTAAAATTATTCTGTAAAAATTGCGGATACACTCATAGTGAAGGCGATGTTTATAATTGTCCAGAATGTGGTTCGTTTGATTGGAATCCAAAATATTTAGTAAAAGCTTCAAACACCAAAATTTTGGGCGGTGATTGGACAGATATTGGAGTTAATTCCAATTATTTAGAATTACATAATAATTGGAATGACATACCAGGTTATTCAAACCAAACTGCATTTTCAACTGAAAATTCTTTGGCTCTATTAGAAAGAGCTGTAAAAATTTGTACTAACGAAGGTGATTTAGTGTTAGATTATTTTTTAGGCAGCGGTTCCACAATAGTTGCAGCTCATAGATTAAATAGAAAATGGATTGGAATCGAAATAGATAAACAATATGACAATGTTGCTTTTCCAAGAATGTACGAAATCCTATCAAAACATGGTGGTGTTTTTAAATACTACGAGCTCGAACAATATGAAGAAGTGCTTGCTAAAGCTCAATACCAATGGCAAGGCAAAAAAGGGGAAAATCAGGTAGAACAATATAGCTTCTTACAAGACCAAAAGTTATTAGAAGCTATTGAGATTGATTACG
>JAAYRJ010000203.1 GCA_012518845.1 Clostridiaceae bacterium | reverse complement strand
GATGAAGCTTGCGAAAGTAAGTGAAGCGAAGGGCAGAACTAAATGAGGTGACAAAGGAAAATGAGTTACACTTTGAGTGACAAATTAAACCATAGCCAACTCAGTATATGGGACTACCTGCGGATGGCTAGCGCGGAACGTGAAGAAGAAGCAGGAGTGAGGTCCTACTCGATTGATTAATTTATTAGCTCCAGAATAGAAGTCTACTTTATGAAATATAGCAGCCAGATTAATAAAGTCAAAACTAAAATGTTAAATTCACAAGATGACTTGCAGAGTCCAAAATCAAGTTCATCCTTTGTCGAAACTAAAGAAATTGTATTTTCTTATTTCTCTGATTTTGAAAACAACAATACGCTTGCTCTTAATAAAGTTTCAATCAAAACTTTTCCAGGACAACATGTTGCAATATTGGGCCGAAATGGTTCTGGTAAATCAACACTAGCAAAACTAATTAATGGCTTATTATTGCCAGATCAAGGAGAGGTTTTTGTACTTGGGAAAAATACTGCTGATGAATCAGAAATTTGGTCAATTAGACAAATATGCGGGATGGTTTTTCAAAATCCAGATAATCAGATTGTAGGTACTACTGTAGAGGAAGATGTTGCCTTTGGCCCAGAAAATTTAGGAGTTCCATCTAAAGAGATTAGAGAACGAGTTGATCTAAATTTAGAGAAAGTTGGTCTTTCAGATTATGCAAAAAAAGCTCCAAGTCAATTATCTGGTGGACAAAAACAAAAATTGGCAATCGCAGGAATTTTAGCGATGAAGCCTCAATGCATTATTTTAGATGAAGCTACTTCCATGCTTGATCCTCAGGCATCCAAAGACTTAATGACATTAATTTCTGAGCTGAAATCTGAATATAATTTAACAATTATAGATATCACACATGATGTAGAAAATGCAATTAATGCTGATTACCTGTATATTTTGCAAGAAGGTGAAATTCTAATGCAAGGTACACCACGTCAAGTTTTTTCAAAACCAGGCAAAATTTTATCTTCGGGTTTAGAATTGCCTAAACACCTTTTGATGGTCTACTCTTTAATGAATTATTATTCTGGCGATACTCTTAGAGAATTAGAACAGAAATTTAAGAATGGTATTTTTACTGTAGAAGATGCGATTAAGGCAATTCAATTTTTAAGAAAACAACCCACCATTGATTTACCTGAAAAAATTGATGACGATCAAAGTAGTGGCAAGACTAAAAAAGCTATTATATCTGTTAAAGATCTATACTTTTCTTATCAAAAATCAACTGAACATGAAATTAAAGCATTGCAAGGTATAAACTTTGAAATAAATCAAGGAGAGTTGATTGCTATTATTGGTCACTCTGGTTCTGGCAAATCAACTTTAGTAACTCACTTAAATGGTTTGATTGTTCCACAAGCTGGTAAAGTCTTAATAAATGATTTGTCAACGGATAATAAGCAAAATATTCCTGAAATTAGAAAACGGGTTGGTCTTTTGTTTCAATATCCAGAACATCAGCTTTTTGAGAATACAGTTTATGAAGATATTGCTTTTGGACCAAAGCAATTTAATGTGCCACAAGCTATAATAGAAAAAAATATTAATGAAGCGATTAAGATTGTAAATATTGATAAAGAATTGCTAACCAGATCACCCTTTGAGCTTTCTGGTGGCCAACAAAGACGTGTGGCTATTGCAGGCGTAATAGCTATGGATT
>JAAYRJ010000202.1 GCA_012518845.1 Clostridiaceae bacterium | reverse complement strand
TCTGAGATTAGAGAAATTGTCCAAATTGCTAATAGTACACCTGCCAAAGTTCAAATGCTACCTTATTTCACAGGCACATTAAATGAGGATTATTCTGTTCAGTTAAGTGATATTAGAGAAATCAAGATCGAAGATTTGTTAGGTCGTGATCCGATCAAATTAGAGATGGAAGGTATTGCTGCTTATCTCAAGGGTAAATCTGTTTTAGTCACCGGTGGTGGTGGCTCGATTGGTTCTGAATTAGCTAGACAGATTGCTAAGTTTCAACCAGGAATATTAATTCTTTTTGATATTTATGAAAATAATGTCTACGAATTGCAGTTAGAACTAAAGGCTAAATATGGTGATAAGCTAAATTTAATAGTTCAAATTGGTTCTGTACGTGATAAATACCGTTTAGAACAAATATTTGCAACCTGGCATCCTAATGTTGTCTTTCATGCTGCAGCCCATAAACATGTCCCATTAATGGAAGATAGTCCAGAAGATGCTGTGAAAAATAATTTACTAGGTACAGCAAATGTTGCTAAAATCGCAGGAAAATATCAGGCGGAAAAAATGGTATTGATTTCTACAGATAAAGCTGTAAATCCGACAAATGTTATGGGTGCAACTAAACGCCTGAGTGAAATTATTATGTTAGCCACAAATAAAGAGTATCCTAATACTACTTACGCAGCTGTAAGATTTGGTAATGTGCTTGGCTCAAGTGGTTCGGTCATTCCACTTTTTGAAAAACAAATAAAAGAACAACATCGAGTAACCGTAACTCATCCTGAAATTACGCGTTTTTTCATGACCATACCAGAAGCATCAAGATTGGTACTCCAAGCTGGCTCATATGCAAAAAACGATGAAATTTTTGTGTTAGATATGGGTGAGCCTGTTAAAATTTTAGACCTTGCCAAAGAATTAATTCGTCTATCTGGTTATGAACCAGATGTTGATATACCTATAGAATTCATAGGTTTAAGACCTGGTGAAAAAATGTATGAAGAATTATATTTAGATGAAGAGAAACTAGATAAAACTGCTCATTCTAAAATTTTTACCTTGCAACAAAATCACGAGATAAAATCATTAAAGCAAGAAATACAAACCTTGTTAAATCTAATTCATATTCGTTCGCCTAAATTAAATGAAAAGGTCGAAGTTTTGATAAATAACACAATCGATTTGATTGCAGAAGCAAATGATTAATTGTAGCAAATATTGTTTAGAATAGGATTATTTATGACAGAAAAATTATATGGTTTTCAAAAAGTAGATTCACAATATATTAAAGAACTAGATGCTAAAGCAGATATTTATCTGCATGCAAGGCTTGGGGCAAAATTACTCCATATTCCAAACGATGATCAGAATAAGGTTTTTGCAATTCAATTTGTCACTTTGCCAGAAGATGATACTGGAATCTCTCATATTTTAGAACATGCTGTGCTGGCTGGATCAGAAAAATTTCCTGTGAAGGAACCTTTTGTCAATCTCTTAAAAGGTTCATTGAACACATTTTTAAATGCAATGACAATGCCAGACAAAACAATCTATCCCTTTGCTAGCTTAAATGAAAAAGATTTCCTTAATATTTTAGATGTTTACTTAGATGCTGTATTTGCACCAAATATAAAACATGATCCTCTGATCCTAAAGCAAGAAGGTTGGCGGATTGAACAATTTGATAAAGCAGAAGCTCCAACCTTCAATGGTGTTGTTTACAATGAAATGAAAGGTGCACTCGCCTCGCCTGATGAAAAGTTAAATATGATTTCACGTAAATTATTATTTGATAATACTTATCAATATGAATCCGGGGGCGATCCAAGAGCAATTCCTGAGTTAACCCAAGCAGATTTTTTGGATTTTTATGAATCCAACTATCACCCTAGCAATAGTTATATTTACCTCTATGGTGATATGCCCAAAGAACCTGTTTTTAAAAT
>JAAYRJ010000201.1 GCA_012518845.1 Clostridiaceae bacterium | reverse complement strand
CAGCATCTATCCCTACATTCAAAGGATTTTCGGTAATAAATTTACGCCACCAAAATTGTTTAATATTATTTTTTAGCTCTACACCATATGGACCATAATCCCATGTATTAGCTAGACCTCCATAAATATCAGAACCTGGATAAACAAAGCCACGATTATTGGCTAAATTGACTATTATGTCCATAGATTTGTCTTCAGCGCGCATACGTTCTCCTATCAGCATCTTTATATAATTGTTAGATTTAATGACAAATTTTGAATAAGATTAAAAATAACTTTTTTACACTTACTAGTCATCAGAAGAATCTTCCTGAGAAACAACCTCTAACAGAGCTTCTGCTACTAAATCTGGCACTTGATTGTTTTGTCTTTTTTGACGTTCAGCACGTAAATTTGATTCATATCTTTGCCTGTCATCTCTTCTTTTAGCTTCAGCTTCAAGTTCTGCGGTTTGACGTTCAGCCTCAACTTCTGGCCTTAGTGGGATTGTCACATCTAATTTACCTCTTACTGCTTTAACTTTATTTTCATTAATTTCCTCTGAAGCAAGCGAAACATAATTTTCTGTTTTTGAATCTATCATTTTTTTTGCACCATCAGTTAATTGTCTGGCACGTTTTGCTGTAAGCATTGATAATACATAACGATTTTCCGCTTTTGGTAAAAGTTCTTCAACTGTTGGTTTTGTTAACATAAATGCTTCCCTTCTTTATCCTAAAAACTATGTTCAAATACTTTTTTATCTACTAACATTATTGAAATTGAGCAATAATCTCATTTATAAATTCTTCTTGCCTTAGATATTTGCATTTTTCGGCAACAATAATAGCTTCTAAGCAGTTTATAGTATCATTTATTTTGTTATTTATCAAAGTATATTCAAACTTTGAGGCATGAACCATTTCAAGTTTTGCATGCTGCATTCTGGCCTTGATAGCTTCTTTACTTTCCGTCTGGCGTTCAGTTAATCTTTTTTCTAATTCATATAGATTAGGCGGCAGCAAGAAAACCATAACAGCTTGCGGAATTAATTTTTTTATCTGCAAAGACCCAGCCAAAGTAATGTCCAAGATAATGTCTTTTTTTTCTTTGATGCTTTCACGAATTGGACCAATCGGAGTTCCATAATATTCATTAGAATAAATATCATACTCAATTATTTCTTTTTTTGCGATGAGCGATTCAAACTCTTCTTTTTCACAAAAATAATAATCGACACCGTCTTTCTCCTGACCTCTAGGCTTTCTAGTTGTCATTGAAATTGATAATGAAAATTCTGGAAATTTTTCTAGCAAAGAATTAATTACAGTTCCTTTACCTACACCAGATGGTCCCGAAATACATAAAACAATACTATCCGACTTTTTTAACACCTTGTTGGCCTCAAATTTCTATACTATTTAACAATTTCAAAATAATCTATGTTATTGAATTTTTGTTTTAATTTTAAGGATTTGACTCAGCTAATGCTCTACTTATTACTTGTTCTAATTGATTAATATTGCGTGAAGATAAAATCAAATGATCGCTGTCCATAATTAAAACGGCTTGAGTTTTTTTGCCATAAGTTGTGTCAATTAAGGTTCCACGTTCTCTTGCTTCTTGGATCATTCTTTTTATTGGAGCAGAATCTGCGTCAACTATCGCAATCAATCTTTGCAATGATACAACACTTGAATCACCAATTTTTATAAAAATAGTATTGTCCACTAAGTCTCCTCACTTCTTTCCTGCTATCAAGAATAACATTTTCTTAATGTATATAATAAATTATTGTTATTCGTATCTATTCAATATTCTGCACTTGTTCTCTGATTTTTTCGATGTTTGTTTTTAACTCTACAACTAATTTTGTAATTTCTAAATAATTAGCTTTGGAGCCAATTGTATTCGTTTCACGTAAAATTTCTTGAACAAGAAAGTCTAAATTTTTGCCTATTGGACTTGATTCTTGCAACAAATTATTAAATTGATTTAAATGGCTATCAAGTCTGGTAATTTCTTCAGATATATCAGCTTTGTCAGCAAAAATTGCCATCTCTGCCGCAACTCTTTGTCCATCATAATACTCTTCTAAATTTTCAGTTAACAGATCCGTGATTCTTTCAAGCAGTTTTTGACGATGATAATCCACGACTTTATCTGCATGTTCCTTTATTTCCGCTAAGACATTTTGCATGGATTTGATCCGATCTGTCAAATCAGCATTTAAATGCTTACCTTCATTAAGTCTAGAATCATTAAATTCTTCAATAGCAAGTTTAATCGCCTCTTCAAAAACAGGTACAAATCGCTGCTGATCAACATCATGATTATCCTTGATAAACACAGCATTATTTCTAGCTAATAGAAGAGCTTTTGAATTGATAGATTCATCGCACAATTCTTCAATTTCTTGATATACATTTAGATAACCTTTGGCTTCGCCTAAATCTAACTTGATCTTAGATTCTTGAACCAAATCCTCATATGCAATATAGACATCAATCGAACCACGATTAATTTGACTTTCCAAAAGTTTGCGAAATTGTAATTCAAGCGGATTTAAGGTATGGGGTAAGCGAATACGTAAATCACGATTTCTATTATTTACAGATTTTATTTCTACTACAACATTTAAATCATTATCTGTGATTTGTGATTTGCCATACCCGGTCATACTTTTCATATAATCTGTCCTCACTTAATTTTTAATTAAATTTATATTATTTCTTCTTATACATTTTATAGATTAATTTTCAATTTCTAAAATCGGGTCAAGCCAAACAGGTTTAAATTCAATTTGATCAGATGCTGTTAAAAACATTTTTATGCCATCAATTTTTTCACCCTGCAATTGATATGGACTTTCTTGATGATGAATATGCCCAAAAAAGCAAGCTATAACTTGATGCTCACGCATCATTTTAGTCATTTCAGAAATTGCAAGCCTTGTATTCATCGGTGGAAAATGTGTTATACAGATCATTTTATCATCAGGTTGTCTTAACCTTTCTGCTGCTGCTAATGAGATTTTTAAGCGACCAATTTCACGATTTAAAATCTTCTGATCACTAGTTTGCCACTTGGGATCACCAGGAAAAATCCAACCGCGTGTTCCTGCTACTACCACTCCTCCTAAACTAGGATCTTCAATTCGAAAAGCATTATTTTGCAAAAAATCGATATTATCAATTCCCCAATCTGAGAGCATACGATAGTTTTTGGTTAAAGTCGCCCACCAATAGTCATGATTTCCTCGCAATAAAATTTTTCTTCCTGGAATTTCGGAAATAAAAATCATATCTTTTTTAACCTCTGCAAAATTTATTGCCCAAGAAATATCACCTGGAATAAGCAATGTATCTTCTTCGGTCAAAACTTGTTCAAGATTTGATTTTATTTTTAAGTCATGATCAATCCATCTCTCACCAAATTT
>JAAYRJ010000200.1 GCA_012518845.1 Clostridiaceae bacterium | reverse complement strand
TTATAAACAAGTATCCAAGAAAAATCTTGGATGGGCAAAGCGCAGAAAATTTTCATCAGGCTGCAGCCTGATGAAAAAGAAACTAACATTGTATGGAATTGCGTTTCAGTTTAACTTGCAAGTTACTAGGGCGAAAATAGTGAAAAAAACCACTTGACATTAATTTCTTTTCTGCTAGTATGGGTAATGCACCATCGAGGTGTAGCGCAGTTGGTAGCGCGCCTGCTTTGGGAGCAGGATGCCGGGGGTTCAAGTCCTCTCACCTCGACCAAATGAAAAGCCCGAGTTCTTGTATAAAGATCTCGGGCTTTTGTATGCGCTGGTACAGGCTTGTTTCAAGAGTTCTTGCAACCTTCGAGTTCTTTTACAAAATCTTAAAAATTCTATTGAAAAACATGCGCTTACGTTACAAATTACGTTACGAATTACGTTATTTTTTAGTTGTTTTTTAGTTGTTTTTTAGTTGTTTTTTAGTATTAATGAAAACATTTCATCTATTAATTCTGAATTTTTACTGTCGATTCCTTTTTGTTTATCTATTTCTTTTTGTGTAAGTGGTATTGGATGAATATAAGTTGCCTCTGTATTCATTTGCTTGGAATGGGCAAGAATCGATTTTAAATCTCCTAATTCAATCGCTTTACTTGCATATGTTGCAAACGTATGCCTTAGCTCATGGAGTGCTTATTTCAAACAAGTTTTCAGATACCTTAACAGAATTGGTATTTTCTTTCACCCAGTGTAAGTAGTTGTTTATGAAATCGCTTGCTATTAATTGTTGATTGTCTACCATTTCTTCACCTTTAGAAAAGAGTTTGAATTATAGCTTTTCCCCTTATGATGTTATTATAGCCACAAAACCAATCAAATAATTCATTCGGATTAAAATTTTTAATGTCAAATTCAGGGAAAATATTTTCCAAGGAATATGCCCATCTGTTTCCATACCCTTTTCGATATGTATGATAGTGGCTACCTATAATTCTTTCTCCATATGGGTTGAAATGATTTTGATTTTCTACAATATCAACTCTTAGTATGTTCTGTACATACCATTGATAATTTTAAAGGGAGCGTCTAAAACTTTAACTCCTTGTTTTTCTAAATTGTCAATCATTTGCTCGCTTTGGTTCATTCTTTGCTTTTATCCATTATTTTCTTGCTGATTTTCTTCAGATCTTTGAGATATTCTTCTTCGACTGGTGATAATGTTTTCACTTGGAATTTTTTATATTCTGACTTTGCTTTTTCATCTGCTTGCTTTCGGCTTATAGTTCCTGCATTCTTCCCCTGTTGAACTTAATATATTGTCCAAATGGTTAATATAATCTTTCATGTACATTGGTTTTTGCCTCATAGCTTGAACTTCTGCAAAATCAAAATACCCAGAAACTAAATTATTAAGAATTTTTAATTCATCTTCTGTCATATAGTCTTTGGCTACAGTAATATCTTTAGCGGTAGGGAAATCTCCTGAAAAAGTTTGTAAGCCCATAAATGGTTTATCCGAGTTAGCTCTTAGATAAATGAGCTCAGCCGCAGTATGACCATGAGTCGCATAATGTAACTTGTTTTGAACGATTTTGAAAAATTGTTTTGATTCATCTGATTGAGGATTATAATCGTAACTAGTAGCATAAAGGTCTAATACTTGCCGATACATTACTTTTTCAGAAGAACGAATGTCCCTGATTCGGTCTAGTAATTCTTTCCAATAATTGCCACCCGCATTGCCCTTTAACCTTTCATCATCTAGAGCAAATCCTTTAATCATGTACTCTCTTAATCTATTAGTTGCCCAAATGCGAAATTGAGTCCCACGAATTGATTTAACTCGATATCCTACAGATATTATTACATCCAAATTATATGTTTTAGTCTTATATTTTTTACCATCTGAAGCAGTTGTCAAGGAATCCTTGACAACTGAATTTTCAAGTAATTCTCCTTCTTTGAAGCAATTATTGATATGGAGGTTTATATTCTGCTTGGTTGTTTCAAAAAGTTCTGCCATTTGCGCTTGAGTTAGCCAAACTGTTTCCTCGTCAATCTGAACTTCTATCTTAGTTTTACCATCTTCTGTATTGTAAATAATAATATTAGATTGTTCTTCCATACCTACTTCCCCCTCAAATACTTCTATATCACATCATCAGCAATGTCACAGTCTTCCTGTGGAATTTCACCTGTGTGTGCTACTTGCTCGTAGCTAATTTCTTCATCGTGGAGATGAAGAAACTTTGGTTCAGATTGTTTGATTGAGAATTGACCTGATTTTATAAAATCTCTGCTTAATAAAATTAATGAATTTAATGGAATTGTAATTATTTTCCTTTAAAAATTCAAGAAAAACTTAAAAACTTGAGTCAGACTCAAGCGTTGAAAGAACTTTATCAAAGAAATGACTGAAGATTCAGACATTGTAAAAGGAAAATTATTTCATAGCTTCAAAGGCTTCTTCATTATAATCAACATCAATATTTGTTTTTAATTCATCGATTTCTATTGAATCTACTATCTTTTCGAATAATAACGAGTAGTCTTCAGATATATCATGCGACATGCCAAAAGAACATATTTTGTTATTAAGATATATAGCAGCAATAGAAGTTGCAATATTTTCTGTACCTTGGATTGATTCAAATTCTAACAATGCAACATCATGATTGTCCGTCCTCAGCAAAGTATATTCATTAGTACCTACTCCTTCAGCATATTCCAACCAAGAATTTTCATCGAAATATTCAATACCGTCTGCAATATTTAGCATTAAAAAAGGGTAATCTTCAACTGCATCTTTAAGCCAATATGTAAAAACGCCAAATTCTTTCATTTCCCAACCTTCAGGTACTTCAAAAGAAACTTCCTTATACTGTGTTCTAACGGTAGTAATTTCATCTAATTCAACGTTTGTAGCTACTTTGGTCGTTTCTTTTGTAGTTTCTTCAGTAGTTTCTTTTGTAATTTCTTCAGTAGTTTCTTCGGTAGTTTCTTCGGTAGTTCCTTTAGTAGTCTCCTCCACGGATGTTTCTTGGCTTTTTGAAATTATTTCTTTTGTTGGTAAGCTTCCACAAGCTACTAAGGATAATATCAAGATAATTGAAATAATAATCCTAAATATTCTTTTCATGGCTTTTCTCCTCATGGCAGATCTATTTGATCAAATTTTCTCTATCAAATTACCATAGGAATTAGACCTGAAATGTTATTCATAAGAAAAATAAATGTAAAATTTAATATTGTTAAACCTTTAACTGAAAACTTATTACAGGAAATCTATACAATTTATAAAAAAGTAATTCTGTGCTGCGAGGTTCAAATAGAAAAACAAGATCAAAGCTAAAGTTAATCTTTAAGAAAGATTATGTTAAAACTGGTACAATATGTGTTCAATAATAAAGGAAGGATTTCTGCCGAGAATGAGTGACAATATCGTAGAAAAAGATCTCGAAATAATATGTCCTAATTGCTCTAGTAATATGGATTATAACTTAATAAATTCCGATTCTGAACAACAATCAGCTTTGAGTTCTTATAAACTTGTATGTTCGGAATGTGGCTTAACAGCTGAGGTCGATATCGATCTATCTTTTAACAAAATACATAATGCTGAAATAGTTAATAGTGAAGGGATGATGTGTCTACCCAGAGTTCGTCAGCAAAATACAGAATTTGTTAAAGATATTACTGAACAATTTCAAAAAAATTGCGGAGAAAAATAGATTTTATCAGGTATATCCTGTGATGTGTTTTGAGCATAGTTAATTTTAAGTGTAAAAAAAAGCGGTAGAGCAATTGCTTAGAGGAAACTGTCCCAATAGCAGTTTTTTTATTTGAAATAAATGTATTTCTTTTGGCTATTTTTATAGTTTCTCATCACTTTAATCCTTAGCATTCAAATGTTACAAAAAAGTCAGTTTTTTTGTTTGTAGACCCTTGTCTGATAAAATTAATTCGAAATCGAATCAAAAAATTATTAAATTATAAATAGGCAGGAGTTGATAGCATGGTACGTTCAAAAGAAGCGTTAAAAGCATATATTGGAATTAAACGAACAAATGATAGGTTTACAACTGCTGCAAAGCAACATGTAGCCCACTATGATTTAAATTTGAATGAGTTTGCTGTCTTGGAGTTATTATTTCATAAAGGTGAGCAAACTGTACAAACAATTAAAGAAAAGATTTTGATAGCAAATAGTAGTACCACATATATCATTGATAAGTTGAGTGATAAAGGATTAGTAAAACGTGTTGTTTCGAGTGATGATCGGCGTATATTTTTTATCCATTTGACAGAAAAAGGAGAAGCTTTGATTTCTCAAATATTTCCTGAACATGAAAAAATCATTGAAAATCTTTATCAACGACTTACAGATGAAGAGATTATCGATTTAAAAGAACTTTTGAAAAAATTAAACCATAAATAATAACCATTAACTATTATTTTTAAGATTTTTGATGAAAAGAGGATAAAAATGAATACTGAATTGAAAGGACTCCACCATGTTACAGCCATGACAAATAGTGCTGAACGAAATTATGAATTCATTACCAAAGTTTTAGGGATGAGATTAGTGAAAAAAACAGTTAATCAAGATGATATTCATACATACCATACATTCTTTGCAGATGATGTTGCTGCACCGGGGACCGATTTAACATTTTTTGATTTTCCAAAGATTGGAAAAAATGTTCCTGGTACTAATTCTATTTCTCGAATTGGTCTAAGGGTTCCAAATGATGCTGCTTTAGAATATTATCAACAACGTTTTGAGGAGCATAATGTTAAGTATGATGGTATCAAAGAAGTTTTTGGCACAAAGGTGTTACCATTTGAAGAAGAAGATGGGCAACGTTATCAACTTTTCTCTGATCAAAATAATCATGGAATTCAGGCTGGAATTGCTTGGAAAAATGGTCCTGTTCCAAAAGAATATGCAATAAATGCACTAGGTCCAATCGAAATTACAGTTAGTTATTTCGAGGATTTTAGGAATAGTCTTGTATCTATTTATGATATGGAGGAAATAGTTTCAGAGCCAGATGCCGCATTATTGGAAATGGGTGAAGGAGGCAATGGTGGGCGTGTTATTCTTAGAAAAGATACAGAGTCACAAAATGCGCGTCAAGGTTATGGTGGTGTTCACCATGTAGCATTTAGAGTAGAAAATACTGAAGCTTTAAATTTTTGGATAAATAAATATGAAAAATTAGGCTTAAATCATTCTGGCCATGTTGATCGTTTTTATTTTGAGGCTACTTATGCCAGAATTGGTCATATTTTGATAGAACTTTCAACTGACGGACCAGGCTTTCTACAAGATGAGGACTACGAACATCTTGGTGAAAAGTTGTCATTACCTCCATTTTTAGAAGAACGCAGAGAGTATATTGAAAATACAGTTAGACCATTTGATACGATTTGGAAGGGCTAGCAAGAGAGGGGCAAATCTATGCAACATATTTTTGAAAAAGCAGCTGGTGATTACACCTTAGTTCTTTTACATGGTACAGGTGGAAATGAGCATAATTTAATTCCACTTGCAAAACAATTAGCACCAGATAAACATCGCTTAGCCATCCGAGGTAATGTAAATGAGAATGGTAGTTTGCGGTTTTTTAAAAGAAAAGCTGAAGGAGTTTATGACCTCAAGGATTTAGAAGAACGCAGTGTGGAGCTTGGAAGATTTATCCTAGAAGCTGCCAAAATTTATAATTTTGATCCCCAGAAAACCATATTATTGGGATTCTCAAATGGAGCAAATATTGCGACCCATTTACTTTTACATCAAAATTTTACATTTAGATATGGGGCTTTATTGTCGCCACTCTATCCACAAGAAATTGATTTGGAGCGTGATTTATCATCGCATCAATATTTTATTTCTATGGGTAAGAACGATCCGCTTTGCTCAATGGAGGAAAATGAAATTTTATTAAGAAAATTTAATAAGCTGGAAATAAAGACTTCTATTGTTTGGGGTGATGGTCATAATATTAATCAAGAGATTTCGACAAGCCTAGCAAAATGGCTGAAAAAATTCTAAATTCATTTGCTACGTAGGAATAAGCTTTACTAATATAATAATTGATTAGATATTATTAATAGAAAAAACCAAAATGCGTATTAATAATTAATAAAAGTCATTAATTTTTATTTAATGCTTGAACTGACCAATTCTTACTGATAATCTAATCGGAAAGGTGAATAAAAATGCAATTGATTAAGATTTTCAATTGTGTTTTTTAAAACAATAATTCCTACGTAGATACCAGTAAGTGAGGTCAAATATGGATAGAATTTACAATTTTTCGGCTGGTCCATCTGTTTTACCAGTTTCAGTCTTAGAAACAGCAAGTAAAGAAATGTTAAATTACAAGGGTTATGGCTTATCAGTTATGGAAATGAGTCATAGGTCGACAGTTTTTGAGGAAATTATTTCTTCTACAGAAAATTCATTAAGAAAATTGATGCAGATCCCTGATAATTACAAAGTGCTTTTCCTTCAGGGCGGAGCATCTTTACAATTCTCCATGGTTCCTCTTAATTTAATGCAAAAAAACAAGCAGGCAGATTTTTTAATTACAGGAAATTGGGCAAATAAAGCCCAACAAGAAGCTGTAAAATTTGGTGATGCCAAGATTGTTGCTTCTTCTAAAGACAAAACTTATTCATATATTCCTGTAACAAAAAAGTCAGATTTCCGAAAAACTGCAGATTATGTCCATATCTGTACAAATAATACAATTTATGGCACGTATATAAAACCAAACGATTTGCCAGATGTTGGAGATTTGGATTTGGTTGCAGATATGTCTTCTAACATTTTGTCTGAGGAATATAATGTCAATGACTTTGCTCTAATTTACGCTGGTGCACAAAAGAATATGGGACCTGCGGGTGTAACGGTAGTGATTATGCGTGAGGATTTAATAGGTCAAGCACCTGATAATATTCCAAATTATTTAGATTACAAAATTCATGCTGATGCGGGTTCTATGTTTAATACACCACCATGTTATAGCATTTATATGTGTGGATTAGTTTATCAATGGATAGATAAATTAGGTGGTGTCAAGGCAATCGGAGAAATAAACAAAGAAAAAGCACAAAAGCTGTATGATTACATTGATAACAGTGGCTTTTATAAAGGAACAGCTCGGAAGGAAGATCGATCCTTGATGAATGTACCATTTGTTTGTGAAAATCAAGAGCTAGAAGCACAGTTTGTTGAAGAAGCAGAAAAAGAAGGATTGCAGAATTTGAAAGGGCATCGTTCGGTCGGAGGTATGCGTGCAAGTATCTATAATGCTATGCCAACAGAAGGAATCGATGCATTGATTAAATTTATGCAAGATTTTGCTAAGAGAAATAAATAATTTATAAATATCTAAGCAAAGGAAGAAAAAATGAAAGATTATATAATTAAAACTGTAAATAATATTGATCCAAAAGCATTATATAAAGTCAATAATAATTTTATTGTGGATGATAAATCTAACAATCCAGATGCGATTTTAGTGCGGAGTAAAGATTTGCACGACTTAGAGTTTAATTCAGAGTTAAAATTTATTGGTAGGGCAGGATCAGGGGTAAATAATATTCCACTTGAACGTTGTTCTGAAGCGGGAATTGTTGTCTGTAATGCACCAGGAGCAAATGCAAATGGAGTTAAAGAACTTGTAGCATTGGCAATGATTATGGCTTCTAGAAACATTGTTGAGGCGCTATCTTGGACAGAAGGTCTTAATGGTAAATCCGATATTAAAAAAGAAGTCGAATCAGGTAAAAAAGAATTTGTAGGTCCAGAACTTTATGGTAAAACACTTGGAATAATAGGCTTAGGTGAGATTGGAGCAAAAGTTGCTAATATGGGTGTTAACTTTGGCATGAAAGTCTATGGTTATGATCCTTATTTAACGGTTAAACATGCTTGGGGCTTAAGCCATAAAGTAAAAAGAGCCAATGAATTGGAATTCTTGTTTTCTAAATGTGATTTTATCACTTTGCATATTCCATACAATAAAGATACTGCCAATACAGTCAATGCCGAACTTTTGAAAAAAGCAAAACCAGGACTTTGTTTAATTAATTTAGCAAGAGATGGTTTAGTAGATAATCAGGCACTAGGAAAAGCAATCAATGCGGGTATCGTTTCTCACTATGTTGTAGATTTTCCTGAGAAAGAAACTTTGAATTTACCAAAAACCATCAATATTCCACACCTAGGTGCTTCAACTTTAGAGAGTGAATATAATGCCGCTAAAATGGTTGTTGAGCAAATGCAAGATTATATTATTAATGGAAATATTCATAATTCTGTTAATTTCCCCGACTTTGATTTTGGCATCTGCAATTCAAAACAACGTCTAACGGTTCTTCATCGTAATATTCCAAATATGATTGGTCAAATTACAAATATTCTAGCCAGTCAACATATTAATATTGCAAGATTAAGCAACCGTCATAAGGAGGAGTGGGCTTATACAATGCTAGATATAGATGATGATGTTGGTAGACAGACCATCACAATGTTAGAATCAATTGAAGGTGTAACCAGAGTAAGAAGACTAATTGGTGAAGGATATTAAATTTACGAATTAAAGAATTAAAGATTAATGACAATTTCTAACAAAATTTAAAATAAAAAGAAAGTTTTAAGCCATGGCCAAAATTAGACCTTTTAAAGCAATTAGACCGCAAAATCAGTATGCAAAAAAAGTAGCAGCTCTACCTTATGATGTGATGAATCGTCAAGAAGCCTACCAGGAAATTCAAGATAAACCATATAGTTTTTTAAGGATTGACCGGGCAGAAACAACATTGGATCAGTCGATTTCAACATATGATCAAAGAGTCTATCAAAAGGCTAAAGAAAATTTTTCTAAAATGATCGAAACTAAAATCTTCGTGCAAGATCAAGAACCATATTTGTATCTCTATCAATTAACTATGGGCGATAGAAGTCAAACAGGTCTTGTTTGTGCTACTTCTGTAGATGATTACAAAAATAATGTTATTAAAAAGCATGAAAAAACTAGAGAAGATAAACAGATTGATCGAATCAAACATGTTGATGCACTTGATGCTAACACGGGTCCTATTTTTCTAGCATATAGGCAAAAGCAAAAAATAGCTGATCAAATTTCACAAGTTAAGGAAAATAAATCAGATATTCAATTTGTAGCCGAAGATGGGATAAGCCATGAGATTTGGCTAATCAAGGATCAAAAGATAATTTCAAACTTAGTTTCTGAATTTGATAAATTAGAAGCCTTATACATTGCTGATGGACATCACCGTAGTGCATCTGCTGTAAAAGTTGCAGAAATGCGTCGTCAAGCTAATCCAGACTATACTGGTGATGAATCGTTTAATTATTTTTTATCAGTTCTTTTCCCGGATGAAGAATTAATGATTTATGATTACAATCGTTTAGTCAAAGACTTAAATGGTTTTTCTGAAAATGAATTTTTAGACGGAATTTCCAAGAAGTTCGAACTGGAAAAATTTGGTAAAGAAATTTATAAACCACAAACCAAGACAGAGTTTTCTATGTATTTAGCTGGAGAATGGTATATTCTCAAAGCCAAAGATAATACATATGATCCCAATGATGTCATCGATAATCTAGATGTATCTATTTTGCAAAATAATTTGCTAGATCCAATTTTAGGAATAAAAGATCCGCGTACAGACAATCGAATTGACTTTGTTGGTGGGATCAGAGGACTGAAAGAATTAGAAAGAAGAGTTGATAACGGAGAGATGGAAGTAGGCTTTGCTTTGTATCCAACCTCTATTTCTGAGCTATTTGCTGTGGCAGATGCAGATATGTTGATGCCACCTAAATCGACTTGGTTTGAGCCAAAATTAAGAAGTGGCTTATTTATTCATAGTTTGTCAGATTAATTAAATTTAAAATGTCCCTTTCCTAAGAATGGGACATTTTAAAATAAACAAAAACTTCTCTAATTATTAATAACCATCACTAAAGTTATCGAAATATCCCTGTATGTAAACTATTGGAGTGCCTTTGTCACCAGAACCTGAAACAAGATCAGCCAAAGAGCCCAGCAAATCAGTTAAGTTTCTTGGAGTAGTTCCTTCAAAAATATTTTCGTCTTGGGATTGTATATCCGAATTATCTTTTTCGACAATCCGTTTTGTGATTTCTGCTTGTTTTTCTTCCGCACTTAGATCTTTATAATCACTATCTGCAAGATATTTTATTTTTAATTCATTTGGCGTACCTTTGAGGCCAGAAGTATAGGCAGGTGAAACGACAGGATCTGCAAGCTCCCAAATTTTACCAACTGGGTCTTTAAAAGCACCATCACCATAAATCATGACTTCGATTTTTTTGCCAGAAAGTTCAAATAATCTTTGGGCAATTTGTTCTGTAAGTTTTTGGCAGTCTCTAGGAAATAATTTAATTGTAGTTTCATCTGCTTTATTAGAGCCTAGTAAACCATATTGTTCATTATAACCATGTGCTTTTGTAGGTTCATTTAAAAGGTGAGTTAAATCTAACACAAACTCAGCTCCAGCTTTTTTTAGTTTTTCAACACTTGTTTTTCTAGTATGAACATCACAAGCGATTACATATTTTGTATAGTCTAAAATTTTTGAACAATCATTGGCAAAAATAATTGTACACTCAGCGCCTGCTTCTTCAACTATATCTCTATATAGTTGAATATAATTAACACCTGTAAAAGGATGTTCAGATTTACCAAAATTATTATAAAACTGCTCTTCGTTTAGAACGTCTGTATACGGATTTATAGTAGTTGTAAGCAACAAATTAGGATCAAATAATTGATTACCCACTTCATCTGCAGGAAAGCTTAATTGGAGGTAAACCCTTTTTACTGCATTAGCAATTCCTTTAAGTAAAATAGAAAAGCGATTTCGAGATAAAATAGGTAGTACAAGTCCAATTTCCTCGACCCCATCAAGTTTCTTTCTTAAGTCTTTTTCAATATCATGAATATCGGCATAATTGCCTTGGGCTCTTGCGACAATTGACTCTGTAATTGCCAGTACATCTTTATCCCTTAAGGCAAAGTTTTCCGTTTCTGAGGCTTTGAGGATGATTTCCGGAAGCATAATCGCAAGATCATCACCTTCATCAAAAATTGGGGTTCTTACTCCTCGTGCGACTGTTCCAATATAACGTTTCATATAGATTCTCCTTTTGTTAAGAATGAGCATGATTCTCAAACGTTCTAATATGTACAAACATTATTATATACCATACGCATCAAATAGGGTAAAAATATCAATAAAATAAGAACAATTATCTATTTGTTTTATGCTAAAAATTAAGAATAAATAAGTGTTATTCTAATTTTGTGATATGATTAATCTGTATGTTTATTTTCAAAAAGTTGCTTTTAGAAAATGATTTTGGAGATGGTGATAATGCAATTGACAACAGTAGATATTTACACTGATGGTGCTTGTTCAGGTAATCCTGGACCAGGTGGCTGGGCAGCAATTTTAAAAGTTGGTCAACACGAAAAAGAAATATCTGGTTTTGTGAATAATACTACTAATAATCGAATGGAATTGACGGCAGCGATTGAAGCTCTTAAGGCATTAAATAGACCATGTCAAATTAATTTATATAGTGATTCAGCATATTTAGTTAAAGCTTTTAATGAAAATTGGATAGAGAATTGGCAAAAGAATAATTGGAAAAACTCAGCCAAACAGCCCGTTGCTAATAGTGATTTGTGGCAAGAATTAATTTCATTAACTGAACCCCATCAAATTAATTGGATCTGGGTCAAAGGACATGCTGATAATGAGTATAACAATCGATGTGATCAACTTGCGGTTGCAGAAATAGAAAGGAATCGAGAATGAAAGACGATCATCTAAGCAAATTCTATGAAAAAATAATAGAAAGTGATATTTTATTTGAAGGTAAAGTTTTTACTGTTGAGAAGGCTCAAGTAAAATTGATAGATGATACAAATTCAATAAGAGAGGTGGTACATCATAATGGTGGGGCATGTGTCCTCGCCTTAGATGCTGAGCAAAATATATATCTAGTCAAACAATATCGAATTTCTGTAAAACAAGATATGCTTGAAATTCCTGCAGGTAAGTTGGAAAAAGATGAAGATTATCTCCTTTGCGCTCAACGAGAGTTAAAGGAAGAATTAGGTATTTCAGCAAAAAATTGGGAGCTGTTAACCGAGTTTTATCCTACACCTGGTTATTGTAGCGAGAAAATAAAGATTTTTTTGGCAAGGAACTTAACAATTGGTGAAAATAAATTAGATCCTGGCGAATTTTTAGAAGTCAAAAAATTAAGCTTTGATGATGCTTTAGAAAAAGTCTATGCAAATAAAATCACAGATTCTAAAACGATGCTAGCCATATTACTGACGGACAAAATATTAAGAGAGGAAGAAACAGGCGTTGGAAAATAAATTTGAAAAAAAAGCAAATCGTAAGAATGAAATTATTTCTCTTTTTCTGATAGCAATTGCTATCTTTTTTGCTATTGTTTTATGGGTACCTGCTGCAAAAACTGGTTTTTTAGGAAATTTATTGCAAACAATAATTCAAGGACTTTTTGGTACTTTAGGAACAGTTTTACCAGTTTTTTTATTAATTATCGCAATTGATAGATTACTCTCTAAAGCAGCGAGAATCTCAACTACTAGGAAAAATTGCATACTTTTGTTGTTTCTTGCTTGCGTTGTCTTAATTTCCGTTTTTCAACTTGATCCAAGCAGAGTTTATAATGTTACCTCTAATGGAGAAAAACCATCAGTTTTTAAAGCCATATCTATGTTCTGGGAATCAGGTTTGAAACCGGAAATAATTTTTGAATCTTCTGTTTGGAGTGGTGGTTTAATAGGTGGAATTTTAGGACTTTCACTCATAGTTGTTGCAGGTAAAGTTGGAGCAATAATAATTGTTGCAGCAATGATTTTAGCTTTGGCAATAGTTATCTTTAATCTTTCTTATACTCAATATCTCGAAAAATCTGCAGAAATGATTCAAAACACAAAAGAAAAACTTGAAGAAAAAAGAAGACTTAAAAATGAAGCAAAAGAAGAACAACGTTTAGCAGAAGAAGAGGCTGCTAAACTTGAAAGTGAAGCCTTGGCAGAAGCTAAAGAACACGAAGCAGAACTTTATGGATTAGTTATGGATGACGAGTCAGAAGCAGAATCAGAAATAGAGCTTTATAAAGAAGGATATGATTTCGATTTAAGCAAAAATAAAAATCTCGAAGATCCTCACAATGTATCTTCGGAATGGCTCAAACAAGAATATGCTAAAGAGAAAAACATTGAATATGAAGAGCCGTTTCAACCTAATTATGATATGCCAGAAGGATCATGGATAACAGATGCTGATTCTGAGTCACCATACGATTTTCAGCCTGAGTTTCCTAACTTTTCAAACGAGGAAATTAAACAAACTACAAATGAAACAAGTCAAAGTATTGATCAAGTTGAAACTACTAGTGATGAAGTTTCCTCAGAATCTGATATTGTAAAAGATCAAACGGAAACGAAAGCTTCTCAAAGTAAAGCAGAAAACAATATTGACCAACCAGAGAAAGTTGCTTCTAAATCAGATAGTGAACAAGAACATCTTATAAAAGAAGCAGATATAGAAATTCTTGAAGATCAGGGCAGATCACATTGGGAAGATCGTTCTGATAGTTCCACGACACCTGAATATAAGCTGGATTCTGGCAAGAAAAAACAAATTTCATTTACGGATGTTTATATCCCACCAGATATTTCATTACTAAATAAAGAGCAAGTCATAAAACAGGATGACGAAACCATAAATCATATCCAAGATTTAGGGGTTAGATTAGAACAAACTTTAAATGATTTTGGTGTAGATGCAAAAGTTGTTAATTATACAACAGGACCTACGATTACACGTTTTGAGTTAGCACCTGGACCAGGTGTTAAAGTTTCGAAGATTACAAATTTAGCTGATGATATTGCTTTATCACTTGCAGCAATTGGTGTTAGAATTGAGGCTCCAATACCTGGAAAATCTGCTATAGGGATTGAGATTCCCAACAAAGAAACCCAGCCAGTTTTACTTAGCGGAATCATAGATTCGGAAGCTTTTAGAAAAAGTGATTCGTTGTTAACAGCTGGACTTGGTAGAGATATTCAAGGAAATGAGATTCTCTGTGATTTAGCTAAAATGCCACATGTATTAATTGCCGGTGCTACAGGTTCTGGAAAATCTGTCTGTATTAATTCAATAATTATTTCATTAATTTACCGCTCAAGTCCTGAAGACTTGAAAATGATCATGGTGGATCCAAAAGTAGTTGAATTAAATGTTTATAACGGTATTCCACATTTGCTGTTGCCAGTTGTTACTGATCCAAAAAAAGCTTATGGAGCTCTAAATTGGGCGATTACCGAAATGGAAGATCGTTACAATAAATTTGCAGACAACTCAGTTAGAGACTTCTCAGCCTACAATTTGCTTATTGAATCTAAACAAATTGAAGGAGAAAAATTACCTGCAATTGTTATTATTATTGATGAGTTAAGTGATTTAATGGCGACTACACCCAAAGAAGTTGAAGATGCCATTGCCAGACTTACAGCTATGGCGAGAGCAGCAGGTATTCATTTGATAATCGCTACTCAAAGACCATCGGTAGATGTTATTACTGGTGTGATAAAAGCTAATATTCCTTCGCGAATTGCCTTTACTGTTGCTTCACAAGTTGACTCTCGTACCATACTTGATATGGGCGGTGCAGAAAAACTTTTAGGCAAAGGTGATATGCTTTATTATCCTCAAAGTGCCTCAAAACCAATACGTGGTCAGGGAGCATTTGTCACTGATGGAGAAGTTGAACGCGTAGTTCGTTATCTTAAGGAATATTATGAAGAAGATTATGATGAGTCTGTTCAAGAAGCAATTGAACAAGTTTCTTCTCAAGATACAACTGGTTTAGGTTCAGCGCCAGAACAAGAGGAAGAAGACGAATTGCTTGAAGATGCTTTGCATTTGATTTTAGAATCTGATTATGCTTCAATTTCTTTGTTACAAAGGCGTTTAAGTATAGGCTATCCAAGGGCAGCTAGAATTATTGATCGTCTACATGATTTGGGCTATGTCGGTCCTCCAGAAGGTAGTAAACCTAGAACGGTATTAATTACCCTCGATGAATATTTAGAACAATTAGAAGAACAAGAATAAATATATTATTAAGGATTATAAAAGTTATGAGTCAAATTATTGATGGCAAAGCGATTGCTGCCAATTTACGTTTAAATATTAAGGACCAGATTAAAGAGCAGACGGATAAGGATCAAAGACCGCCAGGTCTTGATGTAATTTTGGTGGGAGAAGATCCTGCTTCGAAAATTTATGTACGGAATAAAAAACTTGCTTGCGAACAAGTTGGTATTATTTCTCAGATTCATCATCTTCCAGAAGATACACATGAAGAAGATTTACTTAATTTAATTCAAGACCTCAATCAGGATTCGAGCGTGGACGGAATACTATGTCAATTACCTTTGCCAAGTCATATTTCTGAGGCAAAAGTAATTGAGACAATTTCCCCAGAAAAAGATGTTGATGGTTTTCATCCAATAAATTCTGGTCGTGTTTTTGCGGGTAGTGATGGATTTTCACCTTGTACGCCTGCCGGGATTATTCAAATGTTAAAGAGTATTAAATTTGATTTTATAGGGAAAAATGCTGTAGTAATTGGACGCAGTAATATTGTCGGTAAGCCAATGGCAATACTTTTACTCAATGAAAACTGCACAGTTACAATTGCTCATTCTAAAACAAAAAACTTGGCAGCTATTTGTCAAAAAGCTGATCTGCTTGTAACTTCTGCTGGGCAAAGAGATTTTGTCACCAAAGATTTTACTAATGAAAATCAAGTTATTATTGATGTTTCAATCAATCGAAATGATGAAGGTCAAGTTGTAGGTGATGTTAAATTTGAAGAAGTTGCACCACATGTAAAAGCTATTACACCAGTGCCAGGTGGAGTAGGGCCAATGACAATTGCCATGCTTCTAAAAAACACTTTGGACTCATATTTGCAAAAACAAGCTAATCATCAAGTATAAGAGTAGAAAGAGTAAACAATAATGCAACAAATAGTGATTGAATCCGCTGAAATTGTCGCAATTGGAACTGAACTACTAATTGGACAAACTTTAAATACAAATACACATTATCTTGCTAATCAACTTAATTTATTAGGCATCAACGCTTATTATCAAACAGTTGTAGGTGATAACAAAGAGCGTTTAGAGCAAACTTTAAGAACTGCTGTTTCAAGGTCTGATTTAGTAATTACAAGTGGAGGACTTGGTCCAACAGTTGATGATATTACAATGTCTTTAGTAGCAAAAGTTTCTAATCGTCCTTTGGTATTAGATAAAGTTTCACAAAAAAATATTCAAGCTTATTTTACTTCATCTGGTAGAGTTCCTTGTCAAAATAATTGGAAACAAGCAATGATGCCAGAAGGAGCCACAGTAATGCCAAATAACAATGGCACAGCTCCAGGAGCAATTGTAGTTTTTGGTTTTGATGGTCAAAAAAAGGCTATTGCTTGTCTACCTGGACCCCCAGACGAACTTAAGCTAATGTTTGAAGAATCTTTGTTTCCTTGGCTTGAGACTAAGGTAAAGTATCGCTTCAAAAATCGTTTTTTGCATATGATTGGTATTGGTGAATCCAATGCAGAGATGGCAATCAAAGATTTAATTGAACAACAAGTTAATCCAACTATTGCACCTTATGCATCACCAGGTGAAGTTTGTTTTCGTTTGACAGAAAGAATAGCAAAAGATTCTGCTGAACAAAATATTTCAGAAAATGAATCTAACTCTTTATCATTGGATCAATTGGCAGAAGAAATTTATCAAAGATTGGGCCAATATATTTATGAAGATGGAGAAAGAACCTTACCAGAAATTGTTTTTGATTTACTTAAGGAGAAAAATGAAACAATTGCTTTTGCCGAATCATGTACAGCTGGTTTAATCTCAGCTCAATTTGGCGAGCTACCTGGTGTTTCAAGTGTCTTTAAAGGTTCAATTATCTCCTATTCAAATGAAGCTAAAGAAAATCTTCTCCAGGTGACTCAATCAATTCTAGAAAAACATGGTGCTGTCAGTGAAGAAACAGCTCTAGCAATGGCAGAAGGTGCGGCAAAGACCCTTAATAGTGATCTTGCAATTTCAGTTACAGGCATTGCTGGTCCTGATGGAGGCAGTGAAGAAAAACCAGTTGGTACAGTTTACATCGCTTCTTATTATAAAGGTCAAACACATGTTATAAAACATTTAATTTCAGGTCAAAGAAATAGGGTGCGTAAAGTTGCGGTTCTGCGAGCTTTCCACTTGGCCTGGCAAAATTTGATGAATAAGTTGAACTAGAGTTAATTTATGATTTCTCAAAACTCACAATTTTACTGAAAATAATTGAACAATTGATCTAAATTTACTTGACCGCGAAACAAGTTTTGTTATAATAAACAAACAATTGTTCGATTAGGAGGCTGACATGGCTAAACGAGGAAAACAAACAAAAAAAATAGAAAATCCCCAATCTGAAAAAGAGAGACAAGAAGCCTTAAAAATGGCTCTTGGGAAAATAGAAAAAGAAATGGGAAAAGGAGCGGTAATGCTCTTAGGAGACGATGAATATGATCTAGATATTGAAACAGTGTCAACAGGTGCACTTTCACTAGATCTAGCTCTAGGTGTGGGTGGATTACCAAAAGGACGTGTTATAGAAATATACGGACCAGAGTCATCAGGTAAAACTACTGTTGCTCTCCATGTTGTAGCGGAAGCTCAAAAAGCAGGCGGTATTGCAGCATTTGTTGATGCAGAGCATGCTTTAGATCCTTCATATGCACAAAATATTGGCGTCGATATTAATCATTTAATAATCTCTCAGCCAGATAACGGCGAAGAAGCACTTGAAGTTGCTGAAGCCTTAGCAAGAAGTGGGGCAGTAGATGTTATTGTTGTTGACTCAGTAGCTGCTTTAGTGCCTAGATCAGAAATAGAGGGAGAAATGGGAGATTCATCTATGGGTGTTCAAGCTAGATTAATGTCCCAAGCTCTAAGAAAACTATCGGGTGTTCTTCATAAATCAAACACGATGATTATTTTTATTAATCAGTTACGTGAAAAAATAGGAATTATGTTTGGTAACCCTGAAACAACAACTGGTGGACGTGCTCTAAAATTCTACTCTTCTGTTCGTTTAGATATTAGAAGAATCGAATCCTTAAAGGATGGAAACGAAATATACGGTTCCAGAACCAGAGTCAAAGTAGTCAAAAACAAAGTTGCACCGCCATTTAAAGAGGCAGAATTTGATATTATTTATGGCGAAGGTATTTCCAATGTTGGCTGTATTCTTGACTTGGCTGCTGATGTGGATATTATCAACAAAAGTGGTTCCTGGTACTCCTATGGGGATACGAGACTTGGTCAAGGTAGAGAAAATGCCAAACAGTGGCTTGAAGATAATCCGGAGCAATTAACAGAAATTGATCAAAAAGTTCGTGCTTATTACTCAACTGATGAAGATGAGTACGAAGAAGATGCCAAAGCTAATCCAAACGAAGAAATGACTCAATCAGATGAACAATTAGACGACATCGATGAATTATTAAATTTGGATTTAGATTAATAATTTTTTAGATTAACTTATGTCAGATCAAAAATCACAAATTGAAAAAATTGACAAATTAAAGGACTTGATATCAGGTTTAGAAAACTCTTTTCCAGAAAAGCAATCTAAAGGATCAAGTCCTGAAATTCTAGAGTCTGATTTAGAGGATTTTCAAGCATTAAGAAGAAGAGCCTTAAAATACATAGGTGCTGATCGTGGCAAATCTTATGCTCAGGTTGAGCGAGTATTAACAAGACATTTTCCAGAAATTTCTCAAAATAATAGTAGCTTAATTGATCAGGTTATTGTTTCTTTGATTGATGATGCATATTTAGATGAAAGATTATGTGGACGTAGACTCATCAAAAGACATTCTGGTCGCAAACAAAAATCAGCGAGGTATCTAGAACATTTACTAAAGCAACAAGGTATCTCTGAGTCTATTATTGACGAATTAAAGTTAGAAATTGCTGCAGATGAAAAAACTGCAGAAGCATATTTTCATTTAAAAAAAGATGAATGGGACTATAATCAACCTGAAAAAATCATTAGACATTTTTCCTCGCGCGGATATTCTTCTGGTCTTACCTTAAAAATTATGAGAAAATACGTTGATGAAGAATAATCAGTTTTTTATTTTATCCTTAGGTTGTCCCAAAAATGAAGTTGATGCAGAGTCAATGAGTTTTAGTCTGCGTCAACATAATTATCTCTTTACAGATAACCCATTTGATGCTAAATATCTGATAGTTAATACTTGTGGTTTTATTCAATCTGCAAAAGAAGAAGCAATCGAAGCAATTTTAGATTTAGCAGAAATCAAACAGTCAAGACTAGATAACGACAAACTTGCATATCTGATTGTAACTGGTTGTTTAAGTCAACGTTATGCCAAACAAATTTATCACGAATTTCCCGAAGTTGATTTAGTATTAGGAACTGCTCAATACGATCAAATCGTAAATTCTATCGATGAATTAGAACAAGGCAAAAGTTTAAGGGGGCGCTTACCAAAAGCACCTGGTAGTCTAAAGCATTTATTTCAGGGTGAACAAGCTTCAAGTGACAGATATTATGCATATTTGAAAATAGCAGAAGGATGTTCAAATCGTTGTGCTTTTTGTGCTATCCCTGGAATAAGGGGTCCACTTTTATCAAGACCAATAGAAGATATTCTTGCAGAGGCAAAGCTTTTGACTGAACGAGGCTTCAAAGAAATTATTTTGATTGCTCAAGATACAACACGCTATGGGGCAGACCTTTATGGAGAGCCAAAGCTATTAGAGTTGCTCAAACAAATGGTAATAATTCCAAATATTGGTTTGATCCGATTGATGTATGTTTATGGCGATGTTTTTTCAGATGAGTTAATCGATTTCATAGCTGAGAACAAAAAGATTGCTCCTTATATAGATATACCTATTCAACACGCTTCAGATAAGATTTTAAAATCGATGTTACGTCGTGACACTAATGCTAGTTTACGTCAACTAATTTCCAAACTAAGAGAAAAAATACCGCATGTTGTTTTAAGAACAACAATTCTAGTTGGTTTTCCAGGTGAAACAGATGCAGATTTTTCCGAATTAGTTGAGTTTGTGCGTGATATTAAATTTGACCGTTTAGGTTGTTTTATCTTTTCTCCGGAAGAAGGAACCAAAGCGTACAGAATGTCGGATATTCCGGATGAGGAAACAAGTTTGAAACGGTACAATGAGATTATGCAGATCCAACAAGAAATTTCATTAGAAAAAAACAGACAAAGACTAAATAAAATCTATGATGTTTTGATCGAAGATATTAGTGAGGATGGCCTATTTTATCTTGCAAGATCTTATGGTGAAGCACCCGGTGTTGATCCCTCAGTTCATGTTTTAGCTAGACATGATAATATTGAGTTGGGGGATGTTGTCCAGGTTGAAATAATAGATTATGATGAATATGATTTAACGGGGGTAAGTGTTGATGAATCTTCCTAATAAATTAACTTTACTAAGGATAATATTGGTACCATTTATTGTATTATTTATGTTACCTATTCCTGGAGCTTTGGCTTGGAATGCTTTTGTAGATACAACCGTAGCAAAGGCTATAACTTTGATTTTATTTTCTGTTGCTGCTCTTACAGATTTTTTGGATGGACAAATTGCTCGCAGGAAAAATCTTATAACTAATATGGGTAAGTTTTTAGATCCAATTGCAGATAAACTATTAGTGATATCCATTCTTGTAGCATTTGTGGAATTAAATCGCATCAGTAGCTTTGTTGTGTTAATAGTTTTAGCAAGAGAACTTGCAGTTACTGGGCTCAGGCTTTTGGCAGTGGAGCAAAATATTGTTATTGCAGCTAGTCCTTGGGGTAAGGCAAAGACAACTTCACAAATGATTGCTATTATTTGGTTATTGCTTGAATCATTATTTTTCATGAGCTTAGATAATTATGAAATTTTCAGACTAGTGGGAACTGTATTAATTGTTATTTCAACCTTGTTGACGTTAATAAGTGGTTTCGACTATCTTATCAAAAACAAACATTTCTTTGCCAAGGAATAAATTCAAAAAGTCATTGAAATTCCTTAAACTTGACATTTCAGAGGACTTCGTTTAAAAATATAAAGAATAAAAAAATGGAGGTATATATGTCTTCTCAAGAAATATTTGAAGAAATTCGTGAATTAATTGCAGATCAACTGGGTTTAGAAGAAGAAAATATTACAATGGATTCTAATATTATAGATGACTTAAATGCTGATTCTCTAGATATAGTTGATATAGTTGTAACAATAGAAAATGAATATGATATTTCAATTCCCGATGAGGATGCTCAACGTTTAGCAACAGTTGGGGATGCAGTAGATTTTATTTATCAACAAAACAAATAAAATTATATAAACAGTCAACAAATTGACTGCTTTCAGGAGGGATACATGGGTATCCCTTTTTTAAGCTGAGAGGTTATTATGGATAAAGCTAAAGAATTTTGTTTAGAAAATAATATTAAAGTAAATGAATTGAAATATATTAAATCTGCTTTAACACATTCTACTTATGCTTATGAAAATGCTGATCAAAATTTAACAGATAATGAGCGTTTGGAGTTTTTAGGTGATGCTGTTTTGCAATTAACGATCAGTATTATTTTGTACCAGGTCGAACCTGAACTTGATGAGGGATTAATGACAAAATATAGATCATTAGTTGTTTGTGAAGATACACTTACACAAGTTGCAAATGATCTAGATTTAGGAAATTATCTCTATTTAGGTAAAGGTGAAGATTTGACTGGCGGTAGAAAAAAACCTTCAAATCTATCAAATGCAGTTGAAGCTGTTTATGGTGCACTATATTTGGATCAAGGCCTAGAATATGTGCAGAAAATAATCAAAAACCATTTAATGCGATTTATTAAGTTAGCGGTAGCTGGAAAATTAGTTTATGATTTCAAAAGTCGTCTTTTAGAACTGGTTCAAGGAACTCGTGGTAATAGCACCATGAATTTTGAAATAATTAAAGAAACTGGACCAGTCCATGAAAGAACTTTTACAGCAGCTGTTAACCTTGATGATAAGAGAATTGCAATTGGAACTGGGAATAGCAAAAAAGAGGCAGAACAAAATGCCGCAAAATATGCTTTAGATGTAATAAGTTGTGATACTACTGGTTGTATCCTTACTGAAGAAAATATTGTTGTAGAATAGATAAGTGAGCCCTAGAGAAGAACAGTGTATCTTAAATCGTTAAAAATGCAAGGCTTTAAATCTTTCCCTGATCCTACTCTGATCGAATTTCATGAGGGAATTACTGCAATAGTTGGACCTAATGGCTCGGGAAAATCAAATATTACTGATGCAATCAGATGGGTTCTTGGTGAGCAAAGTGCAAAAACTTTGCGCGGCTCACGTATGGAAGATGTAATTTTTAGTGGAACTGAGACTAGGCGTCAACTAGGCTTTGCCGAGGTGACTATTACTTTCGATAACTCAGATCAGAATATTCCAATTGAATATGAAACCGTAGAAGTAACAAGACGCTATTATCGTTCTGGCGACAGTGAGTATTATATTAATAAGACTGCTTGTCGTCTGAAGGATATTCGTGAGCTGTTTTTAGATACAGGTATAGGCCGTGATGGTTATTCAATTATAGGTCAAGGCAGAATTGATCAAATTCTTAGCGATAATTCAGATGATAGGCGTAAAGTTTTTGACGAAGCTGCAGGAATCGTCAAATATAAACTTCGTAAGAAAGAGACGGAGCGCAAATTAGAAAGAACTGAACAGAATTTAACTAGAATCAATGATATTTTAGCTGAACTTGATCTTCAAATAAAACCTTTGGCAAGTCAAGCAAAAAAACTTAAAAAATACCATAATTTGCGTGGCGAAATGGAAGCTTTAGATATTGGCTTAATCTTGCACGACGTAAAGCTCAATACTAGTGACTTGGAAAAGGTTGACACCAATTATGATGAACTTTTCTTAGATTTAGAAGAGGCCAAAAAGCAAGCTGCAACCTTTAAATCACAATTTCACGAATACGAAAATATACTAGAAGAAAATGATCAAAGAATAGACCAGTTGCGACTTTCTCAAACAGAAAAACAAGCAACTATAGCTGAACTTAATGAGCAATATGTTGTTCTCAAAGAGCGTCATCGCTTATTAGAATTACAGAATAATAAAGATAAAAAACAATTAGATGAGCTAAGTGGAACAATAAACTTTTTAGATAGAGATTTCCATAACAAGACAGAAGATAACGTTAAATTGGAAACAGAAATCTTACAGTTAGAAGCTGATTTTCAATCAGAAACTGATAAATTAACTGAATTAAACGCACAAATTGAAGCTTATAATAATACAATTCTGACATTGCAAAATGAATTAGAAGCTAAGCATAAAATTATTTCAGAGCGTGACAAGGATAAGAGTCAGTTTGAGCAAGAACTTCATTTTGTTACTGAACAAATCTCCGATTTAGATAAACAGATTTCTCTAAGTAAAAAACAACATCAAAAATTAATTACTCAAGTCGAAGACTCTAAGAAAAACTTACAACTCGAACAGGAAAAATTTCAGGATTCTAGTACAGATTTACAAGCAGCTAGAGAAAAAGTTGAATCAATACGCAATGAGTTAGAAAAATTTGATGCTGAATATCGAGATGTTATTACTTTACTAGATAGTACCAAGTTTCGACTTGCAACATTACAGGAATTAGAACAAAATCTTGAAGGGTTTCATCAAACTGTCAAAAATGTTATGCAACAAGTGGAAGCAGATAAGGAGTTTGCTAAAGGCGTTCACGGACCTTTGGGTAGTCTCATTCGTGTGCCTGAAAAGTACGAAAAATCAATAGAAATTGCTTTAGGTGCAGCTATTAATAATATTGTTGTGACCACAAAAGAAGATGCATCAAAAATTATTGAGTGGCTGAAAAAAACTAAATCTGGACGCGAGACTTTTTTACCACTTGATTCAATTCGTGGTAGAAAAATGGCAGTAAAGGATAAAGAGCGGCTGGCAAAGTTTGATGGCTATCTCGGTATTGCTTCTGAAAAAGTAACATTTGATCCCCAATATGAATACATAATAGATAGATTGCTTGGTTTAGTAATCGTAGCAGAAGATTTAGATTCTGCGCTATTAATATCTAGAGAAACAAATCAGCGTTATCGTATTGTTACTTTGACCGGTGATGTAGTTCAAATTGGCGGATCAATGACAGGTGGAGAATTTAAAAAAGGTTCAACTAGTGGTCTACTTAAAAGGAATCGACAAATTGAAGCACTCCAAGCAAAAGTCGAACTACTTGAAACTGAGAGTCAAAATAAAAAAGAAAAAATCAACAGAAAAAATAAATCTTTTATGAAATCTGGACAGGTCCAACAAGATTTGGAGCAAAAATATCTTGAACAGGAAAAACACATTTTCTTTTTGGAAAGTCAAGTTGAGCAATTTAATAATCAACTTAAAGCTTCAGAAGTTGAAATTACAACGACAAAGTCTGATCAAACAAAATATAAAACTAGGAAAAATAATATAGAAATACACCTATCTGATCTTGACTTAACCACGACAGATACTCAGACTGAGATTGAGACCCTTGAAAAAAATCTTCGCAAGCAAAAAGAGGAAAAAGAAAAACTAGATCTAAAATTGGTAAGTCAGCAAGAAAAAGTAATGTCAAGTAATATTTCACTTCGAACAAAAGAAGAAACGCTGAAAAATTTTCTTCAGACAAGAGAACAAGCAAAAAAAGATATAGAAGATCAAAAAAATAGATATAATGAATTAACCAAGGAAATCCAAGCAACAGATAAAACTTTGATTGACTTGACTGCAAAAGAAGCTTCTTATCAAGAGGAACACCAAGTTCTTGAAAAAGAAATGATTTTAATTAAAGAAAATATTGATTCCATGCAAAAAGAACGGAGTTCAAATGAAAAAGAGCAAAGACAATTGTTTGTAAAATCAGAGCAACAAGCAGAACTAGTATCAAATATTAATTTACAATTAGAGCGTTTGAAAAATCGCAAGGAAAAGCTAGAAGAAAACATTCAATTTTCAAAAAATTATATTTGGGAAAACTATGAAAAAACTTATGTTTCGCTTAAGCCAGAAGATTATCCTTTAGCTGATATAAAAGAATCGCGTGAGAAATTAAAGCAATTAAAAAAATCAATCAAAAATTTGGGCAACATTAATCCTAATGCAATTGATGAATTTGAAGAAATTTCGGAACGTTTTGATTTTGTGACAATGCAAAAAGAGGATATAGAAAAGTCGATCAATAACTTAGAAGATGTTATACAAGAATTAGAAAAAGCAATGGCAGAGCAATTTAAGGAAAACTTTGCCCAGATAAATATTAATTTTAAAGAAGTTTTTTCAGCACTATTTGTAGGTGGTGAAGCAGAATTATCATTAGAAGAAACAGAAGACACCTTAAACTCTGGGATCGAGATAAAAGCTCAGCCGCCAGGCAAGCGTTTACAAAATTTGAATTTGCTAAGTGGTGGTGAGCGCTCATTGACAGCAATTGCTCTTTTACTTGCTATTTTTAAATTAAGACCAGCTCCGTTTTGTGTGTTAGATGAAGTGGAATCATCATTAGATGAAACAAATATTATTCGGTTTACAGATTATTTGAATTCGTACACACAAGAGTCACAATTTATGCTGGTGACACATAGAAAAGGCACAATGGAAGCAGCAGATCGCTTATATGGTATCACTATGAAGGAACGCGGGGTTTCCAAAGTTTTATCACTCGAGCTGAGTGATGCCGAAGACGTTACTTAATTTTTTGATTATGCTGGCTGTTTAAAACATGATAGCCAAGAAAGTAGGACGATAGTGAGTATATTTAATAAATTTAAACAAGGACTAAAAAAGACACGTGATTTTGTCTCTGATAGCTTCAACAGAATTGCCGCAAATTTAGGCTATTTTGATGAAGATATGCTAGAAGAATTAGAGATGGTTCTAATTCAAGCTGATTGTGGTATGGAATGCTCAATGGAAATCATTGATAATATACGTGCTCATATCAAAAAAACTGGGGATGCCTCAACCGAAACCGTCTTAGAGCTATTAAAAGAAGGGATGAAAAACATTCTCAAAGATGTTAAACCTCTAACTTTAGAGCCTAACAAACTTAATATTTTATTGATGGTAGGTGTAAATGGTACAGGCAAAACCACAACTACCGGCAAATTAGCTTGGTTGTATCAAAAGCAAAATAAACGTGTTTTATTAGCTGCTGCGGATACTTTTAGGGCAGCAGCGATTGAGCAAATAAATGTCTGGGGAGAAAGAACAAATACAGCTGTTATTTCACATAAAATAGGTTCAGATCCCTCTGCTGTTGTTTATGATGCAATAGATGCTGCAAAGGCAAGAAATACGGATCTCTTGATTATTGATACGGCGGGACGTTTGCATACTAAACAAAACCTTATGGATGAGTTGTCTAAAATCAAACGGATTATTAGCCGTGAAGCACCAGATGCTAATCTTGAAACATTATTAGTTATTGACGCAACAACAGGTCAAAATGCAATTGTACAAGCACAGCAGTTTTCTAAAGCAACAGATGTTAGCGGTCTAATCATGACTAAATTAGATGGTAATGCAAAAGGTGGAGTTGCTCTGGCTGTTGTTAAAGCTACTGGTTTGCCAATTAAAATGGCAGGTCTTGGCGAAAAAGTTGAAGATTTACAGAATTTTGACGTAGACATTTTTGTTGAATCCTTACTGCCAGATCCTGAAACACTAAAAAAGCCTGAATGAATATAAAAAATTCATTAAGATAACCTCAAATTACAATTATTGAATAATATTAAAACAACCGACACTGTCAAGCAAAAAAGCTTGACAGATGTTTTTTTTCTGATAAAGTAGACTGGTGATGAATAAAACGGCAGTGCAAAAACATAATGAAGTTTGTCTTTTACTCGATTACTATGGCAGTTTACTGACTGAACGTAGACAGCAAATATTACGCTTGTATTATGAAGAGGATATGTCCTTATCAGAAATAGCAGAATTATTACAAATAACAAGGCAAGCAGTACATGACAATATGCAACAAGGTATAAGTCAACTAGAGGAATATGAAACAAAGCTTAGGAGCATCGAAAGAGATACATTACTGATTGATCAGATCCAAAACTTGTTAGAAAACGATCTCTACTCTGATCCGCAAAAAGTAAAAAAGGAATTAATAAGATTGCAAAACATTATTCTCTAATAGTGTTTTAGCCAATGTTCTGAGAATTGTTCAAAACTGAAAGGAAAATTATGGCTTTATTTGGAAGTTTAAGCGATAAATTAAAATCAATTACTGACCGTATGCAAGGAAAAACGCGAGTCACAGAAAAAGACATCAAAGCTATGATGCGCGAAATAAGACTAGCGTTACTAGAAGCCGATGTCCATTTTAAAGTTGTCAAAGAATTAGTTGATGAAATCTCTGAAAAAGTTAAGGGTGAACATGTACTTGATAGTCTCACACCGGGTCAACAAGTTGTTAAAGTTGTTCACGAATCTTTGATTGAAATTCTTGGTTCAGAAAACAGCAAAATAAGTATTTCACCTGATGGTTTTACAGTAATTATGTTATATGGTTTGCAGGGTTCTGGTAAAACTACAACCGCAGCAAAATTGGCACGAGTGTTAAAAAAATCTGGTAAGAAACCTTTACTAACTTCAGTCGACGTACATAGACCGGCAGCACAAGAACAATTAGTAGTTCTAGCAGATCAAATAGATGTACCCCATCATATTAACCAAGCCGAAAAATCAGCTGTAAAGATTGCACAAGAAGCTGTAGATAGAGCAAAATATTTACTTTGCGACGTCCTTATTGTTGATACGGCTGGTCGGATGACTGTTGATCAAGAATTGATGGATGAATTACATCAAATCAATGAAGTTGTTAAGCCAACCGAAAGACTATTAATTGTGGATGCCATGATTGGTCAGGAGGCAGTAAACATAGCTCTTGAATTTGATGAGCAAATTGGTATTGACGGTTTTGTCATGACCAAAATGGATGGCGATGCTAGAGGTGGTGCGGCTTTATCAATTCGCCATATTACAGGTAAACCAATTAAATATATTGCAACAGGTGAAAAAGTTGATGCATTAGAAGAATTTCATCCTGATCGCATGGCTTCGCGTATTCTTGGTATGGGGGATGTCTTAACTTTAATCGAAAAAGCATCTAGTGCAGTTGATGAAAAGGAAGCCCTAGAAGCATATGAAAGAATGCGAAAAAATCGCTTTACACTTGAAGATATGCTCCAACAGTTTGAGCAAATGGATAAAATGGGCTCACTCCAAGATATTCTTGGTATGATTCCTGGACTAGGCGGGAGGGTAGACCCTTCAGCGCTAGATGACAAACGTATGGCCAGAACTGTTGCTATTATCAAGTCAATGACCAAACAGGAACGGGAAAATCATAAAATCTTGGATGCTAGTAGACGCAAACGAATTGCGGCGGGTTCAGGTACCACAGTTCAAGAAGTCAATCAATTGATTAGACAATTTAATGAAATGCAAAAAATGATGAAAAAGTTTAATCGAATGGGAAGAGGCAAACAACGTCGCCTAATGCAACAATTTGGCAGTGGCAACTTACCATTCTAATTAATATAAATAAATTATTTTTATGGAGGAAATATAATGGCAGTAAAAATTCGTTTAAAACGAGTAGGAGCAAAAAAACAACCTAGTTATCGTGTTGTTGTAGCAGATTCGAGGGCTCCAAGAGATGGTAAATTTATTGAAGAAATTGGTTTTTACAATCCTTTGGCCCAACCAAAAGACATTAGAGTTGATATTGAAAAAGCTGAACAATGGATTAAAAATGGTGCTCAACCAACCGATACAGTAAAATCTTTGATCAAAAAATACAAAGAAAATTTAGCACAAGCTGAAACAGAAAATGAGGGTGAATAATTCATGGTAGATCTTTTAAAAACTTTAGTAGAACCATTAGTTGACCATCCAGACGATCTTAGAATTGACAGATTGGATCGTGGTAATACTGTAGTTTTAGAAATAAGAGTCAATCCAGCAGATATGGGAAGAGTTATTGGTCGTCGTGGCAGAAGAGCTCAAGCGCTACGTTCTGTTATGAAAGCAAAAGCAAAATTAACCAATCAAAGAGCAATTGTAGATATTGTAGATCCTGAATAATGACTAATAAATTATCCGAAAAACTTGTAATAGGTCGCTTAGGTAAAGCTAGAGGTTTAAAAGGAGAAATCCGGGTAAAATCTCTCTCGGATGATCCTAAGCGATTTATCAATTTAGAGACCTGCCAACTTGAAAATGAAGCAGGTAATGTTCTATCCACAAAAGAAGTTGTTGATTGCAGAGTTATTAATCAAGATGTTTGGATCCGCTTTAAAGATGTTTCGGATCGAGATGCAGCCGAAAGTTTGCGGGGACTTTATTTAAGTGTTGATCGAGAAGACGCTATTCCACTAACAGAAGATAGTTTTTTTGTTGTAGATTTAATAGGTTGCTCTGTCTATGATCAGGAAAAAGGACTATTAGGAAAAGTAAGCTACATTCAAAGTAATCCGTCTGCAGACATTATCTATGTAAAAAAGGCTGGCGAGGAAGATTTACTTTATCCAAATCTAAAAACGATTGTCAAAAATATTGATCTTGAAAATAAAAGAATCGATGTTGTTCTCCCAGATGGCCTGTATGAGATCTATCGTTGATATTCTATATTTCTCCTCAATAATCTTGCTATTAAAGGAAAACTAATGTCCAGAATTTCAATTTTAACTTTATTTCCAGAACAAATAATACAAGGTTTAGCTCATAGTATTGTAGGCAAGGCTATTGAAAACGGGATTTTAGAACTTGATTTTAGAAATATAAGAGACTTTGCGATAAATAAACATGGACAAGTAGACGACGCTCTTTATGGTGGCGGGACAGGCATGCTGATGATGCTTGAACCAATTATAAAAAGTTGGCTCAGTATCTATATTGAAGACCCAAATCAATATTTGGCTGAATTACCAGCTGAAATGGATTTAGAAAAGTGGCGTAGTCAAAGGAAACAGATTTCCAAAGATACCCTATATTTTCTATCGCCCAAAGGCAAAGTATTTGATCAAACAATGGCAAAAAATATGGCCAAACAAGAACATCTTGTTTTTCTATGTGGTCATTACGAAGGTGTTGATCAACGTGTAATCGACATCTTAGAACCTGAAGAAATATCATTAGGTGATTTTGTTTTAACAGGCGGTGAATCCGCTTTAATCGTCATTATCGATGCAATTAGTCGCTTACTACCTGGTGTGTTACCAAATAAAGAGGCTTACTTAGAAGATTCACATGCTCAAGGTTATCTGGAAGAGGTGCAATATACAAGACCTGCTAAATGGTATGGGGTTGAGGTGCCAGAAGTTTTGTTGTCTGGCCATCAAGCAAATATTGCAGAATTTCGTAAACACAGCCGTATGCGCGAAACAATCGAAAAACGACCAGATTTAATAACTAATTTACAATTTACAAAAGAAGAGTGGTTATCTTTTTTGGCAGAATTAGATTGAATCAAGTAACATTCTTTAAATAGTAAAACATTAGGGTGTAACTTAAGAAAATAATTAGGTATTAACACAAGCATATAAGATCTTAAATAATTTTTTTGCTGATTAAAACAAGTAAAATTGACAGTTTGTAAAACAATTGATAAAATCTTTTAGGTTGAATAAAAGTGGTCCGCTGCAATTGCGTGCAAGAACACTGATAATGAGAGGAGGAAACGCAGGTATGGACTTAGTAAAAGCTGTTGAACAACAACACATTAAAAAAAGCCATAAACATGTATCAGTCGGTGATCGTGTCAAGGTACATCTCCAAATTAAAGAAGGAACTCGTGAACGTATTCAAATTTTTGAAGGTACAGTTATTGCTCGTAAAGGTTCTGGTTTAAGTGAAACTATTACGGTTCGTCGTGTCTCATACGGTGTTGGTGTAGAACGTGTATTTGCTCTCCATTCGCCTAGAATCGAGAAAATAGAAGTCGAAAGCAAAGGAAGAGTTCGAAGAGCAAAATTGTATTACTTACGTAAACGTGTGGGTAAAGCGGCAAGAGTTAAATCGCGTCTTATGACTAAGAAGGAGCGCGATAGCCAAGTTGAATAATTAGAAATTTCAAACCGTTTCTTCCAAAAGAAGCGGTTTTGTTTTTTAAGCAATAAATTTATCTCATTAGAACTTCGGTTTTAACTTAATAAACTACTTATTACTTTTCTTACATTTCATTTCACATTATAATCTAAAGAAAAAGGGAAAATGATGGCAAAGATAAATTGGTTTCCAGGCCATATGGCAAAAGGACTTAAGGAACTTCAAGCAGAAATCCAAAAATGTGATTATTTTATTGAAACTTGTGATTCACGCTTGCCTTCAATTAGCCGCAATCCAAAATTCAAGCAACTTTGGGAGCGTAAAAAGGGGATGCTGCTCTTAACAAAAAGTGACTTAGCAGATCCAAACCAAACAACTAAATGGTTAGACCATTTTCGTGAACAAGGCTACACTAGTACTTTGGCTGTAGATCTTTTAAATAAATCAGACATAAATAAAATTAGAACTCAAATACTAAAAGATAATGAGGAAATCTTAGAGCGAGCCAAAAAAAGAGGACTTAGAATTAAACCGATTAGAGTAATGGTAAATGGCATACCTAATACAGGCAAGTCGACTTTGATCAATAAATTAACTGGCAAAAATACTGTCAAAACTTCCAATAGACCAGGTGTTACTAAAGGGATTTCATGGCTTAGAGCAGGTAATGAATTTTACTTGATGGATTCACCAGGAATTTTATGGCCAAAAATTGAAACAGTAAAAGAGCAATTAATTTTGGCAATAAGCGGAGCAATTAAAGATAATGTAATTCCCATGGTAGAAGTTGCCTGTGGTTTGATCATGATTTTATGTCAACTTTATCCTGATCAGATGTCAGAGTCATTTGAGCTAGAACTGCCTGTGGAGCCAGTTTCTACCTGGTTACAAGCGTATCAAATCTTAGAAGAAATTGGTCTTTTCTGGAATCTGGTCAAAAAAGGTAATGAAATCGATATCGAGCGAGCAGCTTCACGCTTATTGATAGATTATAGGCAAGGGAAAATGGGTAGGTTAAGTCTTGAATCGCTAGACCAAGAATTGATCTTACCAGAAACTATTTGATTTTTATTGTTTTTAATGCTCTCTGCAAGATAAAGGAAGATTCTAATGACAAGAAAATATACTTTTAGGCTTTCAGACAAAGATTATGCACGCTATGACATAATGAATGAGCATGAAGATCAGCTTTTAGCTAAAGGCTATCAATTCATTGCTGGTGTTGACGAAGCAGGCAGAGGTCCGCTCGCAGGACCAGTTTCTGTTGCTGCTTGTATCCTAGATCCTGCAAAACCAATTTATGGCTTAAATGATTCAAAAAAATTGACCGAAAAAAGAAGAGAACATCTGTTTGAAGTAATTAAAGCAAATTGCTTAGCCTATCAAATGGTGTTAATTCCTGTTGAAGAAATAGAAAACTCTAATATCTTGACTGCCACAAAAAAGGGTATGGCAAAAGCTATATTGGGTCTAGATCCAAAACCAGAAATTGCCCTCATCGATGCAGTTAGATTAGATAATCCAAAATTTATTGATAAATTACCAGCTCAACGTAGCTTGGTTCAGGGAGATGCTATTTCTAATAGCATAGCTGCAGCATCTGTCTTAGCTAAAGTATCCCGAGATCAATATATGCGTGAACAGGCAAAATTCTACCCTGAATATCAATTTGAAAATCATAAAGGCTATGCAACTAAAGCACATTATGAAGCAATAAATAAATTTGGAGTTACACCAATTCATCGTCTTTCTTTTTTACATAAATTAAAATTAGGTGCTGAAAAGCAAACTTCAAATAAAGCTACTGGTCATCAAGCTGAGCAAATTGTGACCAACGATCTTGAAAGAAAAGGCTATCAAATTTTAGAGCAAAATTTTTGGTTGTCTAGTTTTGGTGAAATAGATATCATTATGAAAAAGGGAAATCGGCTAATTTTTGTAGAAGTAAAAGCAAGACAAAATTATGATTTTGAAGATTTAGGTATTGCTGCTTTAGACCAAAAAAAGCAATGGAAGATTAAACGTTTAGCTGAGTATTATTTTTCATCACGTAAAATTGATGCAGATGAAATTATTTTTCTCTTAGCAACAGCTCGTCTAAATGACGAAGGTCAAGTAGATAAAATAAAATATTATGATTTTTAAATCAGCTTGATAACTTTAAGTTCTGATTTTGACCTATAGGTCTTATGCAATATTACGTTGTTATTACATCTTTATCAAAGCAAAACAAAGCATTTTTTATATGCTATGATGTTATTACAATTCTGAATTTAAAAAATGTTTTTAAATAGGAGATAGAAATGAGATTAGATAAACACAGCAGTATACCTCTTTATGCTCAGTTAAGAGAACTTTTGGTCGAAGCTATTCAAGATGGAATATATAAGCCAGGCGATCGTATCCCTTCAGAACTTGATTTATGCAAAGAACATGATCTGAGCAGACCAACTGTTAGACAAGCTATTTCGGATTTAGTATCTGACGGTATTTTAGTTATTGAAAAAGGTAAAGGTACTTATGTTGCATCAGAACCTGAAAGACTTGTGATTGAACATTTTAATGCTTTAACTTTTTCATTTTTAAATTTTGATACTTATGAAGGTGTCGGTTTAAAACCCATTAAATTAATGGAACCAGATCCTAATATTGATAAAATATTTAAATATCCTGCAGACAAACCTCATCCTGGTTATTGGTTGGCAGAATGGCCACTTAACCTAGACAAGGAAATTTTAGGAGTTTGTCAATCTTATATTCCAGTGCAGATGTTTCCAGAATTAGGGCAGAGTATTTCTGCCGGTAAAAGAATGGTCGATATTAAGTCAAATAAATATGCTATGCTTCCTCAAAAAGGCATTCTTAATATTTTAGCTAGACCAGCTAAAAATAGAGAAAGCAAAGCTCTCAATATACCAAAAAGAACTTTTATCTTAGCTGTTGAAGGTCCACTTTTTGCTAGAAATGGCCATGTTTGTGAAGTATTAAGAGTAGCTTTACGATCTGATTTAGTTCAATTAGAATTAAATTAATTGATAATACATTCAGTTTAATTATTTTATAAAGCCAATTCAAAATTCTGAATTGGCTCATTTTATTGAGAGGTTTATTTTGCAATATTTTGACCATACAGCAACTAAGTTAATCGAAAAAGATGTTATTGAATTTTATCTAAAGCAATTAAAGGCAAATAATTATAATCCTGCTGCTATCTATGCGTCTGGTTTAGAAGCGGCTGAGTCGATCAGCAATTCGGCAAAAAGTATTGCTAAAAATTTAGAGTGTGAGCCAGATGAAATAATTTTTACTTCTGGTGCAACAGAATCGATTAACACTGCAATTAAAGGCATTGTTTTGTCACCAAATCCAAAAACTAAACGAATTTTAACATCTGCTGGTGAACATTCAGCTACTACTGAAACACTAAAGTTTTTAGAGCAGAAAATGGATTATCAAATAGATGTGTGCGATTTAGATGCAAATGGACAAATAAACTTAGATCAGTTAGAGCGGTATTTAAAAAATGAAAAATATGATCTCTTAACTATCATTCACGTAAATAATGTACTAGGAACAATCAATCCGATCGAAAAAATTGTGGCTTTAAGAAATCAATATCAAAAAGAACTTCCAATTCATTTGGATTCTGTTCAGACTTTAGGTAAATTAGAGCTTAATTTATCCAAATTAGGAATCGAGTTAGCTTCATTTTCTTTGCATAAAATAGGTACACCCAAGGGTATAGGTTTACTATATAAATCCCGCAATACCAGGATCGAGCCATTAATTCATGGAGGCGGTCAACAAAACAGTTTAAGATCTGGAACAGAAAACCCTGCCCTAGTTGCAACAGCAGCCTATGTAATTGAAAAAACCACAAAATTCCTGACAGAAGATTTGGCAAAAATCAATAAACTTTCAAATTATCTGACTTCGCAACTTGATCAAGCAAAGATTAATTATCAGTATATTCCAAGTAACGATGCAGAGGTTGTTCCTCATATTAATGCCATTTTGTTCCCCAATCTCAGGGCAGAAACTTTACTTAATGTATTAAATATTAAAGATATTGCCGTTTCGATAGGTTCAGCTTGCTCTAATAAGAAATCTAAGCAGAATGAAATATTAAAAAAATTACAACTACCTGGACAAATGGATAAACATATTTTGAGAATTAGCCTTGCTAGTAACAATACAAAGGAAGAAATTAATGATTTAGTCACAAAAATTTCTGAAGCTCTTGCTAAATATGCAGTATAATCGGTACACTATTTGAGTATTTATTAGAGTTGTTTTGCTTGATAAAAGCTATCAAATGGTAGAACATTCTTAACAGAAATGAGAGATTATGCCAGACTATCAAGAATTAATATTAATTCGCTTAGGTGAAGTCGCACTTAAGGGATTAAATCGTAATAAATTTATTAATCGCTTAATTAATAATATTAATTATCGACTAAGAGATTTGGGCAAATATAAAATTTATCAAGATCAATCAAGAATTTATCTTGAAAATCGTAAAAATGTGACAGAAGCATTTCCTACAAATGAAATTTTGAAAAGAATCAAAGATGTTTTTGGTTATGTTTCTGCTAGTCCGGTACGTAGATTTGTCGCTGATGAAGTGGTACTTTTTGAACAAGTAGAAAAGTATGCGACAGAACTCTTTGCTCAACTTGATAGTTTTACATTTAAGTTAGAAACAAAAAGAATTAACAAAAAATTTCCACTGCGTTCCTATGACGTGAGTAGCAAATTAGGAGCTTTAGTGCTTGAAAAATTTCCCAATACAGCTAAAGTAGATGTCCATAATCCTGATTATACGCTTTACGTTGAAATCAGAGATGATATTTATCTTTATCATCAGATCGAGCCTGCCAGAAGTGGTTTACCTGTTGGTTCAAGCGGTAAGGGCATGTTACTGTTATCTGGTGGAATTGATAGTCCGGTGGCTGGTTATCAAATGGCAAGTAGAGGTCTGAACTTAGAGGGGATTTATTTTCATACATTCCCATATACTAGTGATCAAGCCAAACAAAAAGTCATTGACTTGGCTAAACGAATTGGTGATTTTTCTGGCAAATTTCATTTGCATATTGTTGATTTTACAGAAATCCAATTAGAACTTAATGACAAAGTTCCAGCTAATATGTTGACAGTCATAATGCGTCG
>JAAYRJ010000199.1 GCA_012518845.1 Clostridiaceae bacterium | reverse complement strand
GGTGGACTTTCGGGTCCGGCTATTTTTCCAGTTGCTCTGCGTATGGTCTATCAAGTTTATGAAGCCGTAAGAATTCCAATTATTGGGATGGGTGGTATTTCAAGTGCTGCAGATGTGATCGAGATGATGCTGGCTGGAGCAAGCGCAGTACAAGTAGGAGCAGCAAATTTAGTCGATCCATGGATATGTCCAAAAATAATAGAAGAATTGCCCCTTTTATGTGAACAGTTAGGCATTAAACGATTGTCAGATATTATTGGTAAAGCTCATTAAGAAAGTTGTTTTCTAAAAAGTATATTTTAGATAGTAGAAAGAAGGTAAATGATGGCAAAAGATGTAATTATAGCGTGTGATTTTCCAAGCAAAAATGAAACACTAGAATTTTTGAAACAATTTAAAGATAGGAAACCATTTGTTAAGATTGGCATGGAATTGTTTTATGCAGAAGGACCAACTATTGTTCATGAAATAAAAGCCTTAGGTCATCAAATCTTCTTAGATTTAAAGTTACATGATATTCCCAATACTGTAAAAAGCGCTTTTAGGGTTTTAGCTAATTTAGATGTTGATCTTGTTAATTTACATGCTGCTGGTGGCAGTGAGATGATGCGTCAAGCAATAAAAGGACTAACAGATGAAAATGGGAAAAGACCTTTATTAATTGCAGTCACTCAATTAACCTCAACCGATGACAAAATGTTAAAAAATGAATTGTTAATCCCAAAATCTATGGAAGATACTGTTGCCCATTATGCAAAGAATGCAGCTGAAAATGGCTTAGATGGAGTAGTTTGTTCTCCTTTAGAAGCAGCTACAATCAAAAACATTTGTGGACAAAATTTTATCACAGTAACACCTGGAATTCGTTTTGCTGACGAACAAGGAAAAGATGATCAAAAGCGGATCATGACCCCAGCCAAAGCAAAAGATACTGGTTGCGATTATTTAGTGGTAGGAAGACCGATCACAAAAGCTAAAGATCCAGTAGAGCAATACTACAGATGTATCAGAGATTTTATTGATAAATAAATCTTGAATATTCTAGAAGTTGTTAAAAACAGGAGGAATTTATGGTCAACGAAAAAATAGCAGCACTTTTGTTAGATATAGAAGCTGTGTTCCTGAGTCCAGATAAACCATTCACCTGGGCATCGGGTATCAAAAGTCCAATCTACTGTGATAATCGTTTGATTCTCACGGCAGAAGATGAAAGAGTCATCGTAGAAACAGCTATTGCAGATACGATCAAACAAGAATTTCCAGAAACAGAGATTCTGATGGGGACCGCAACTGCGGGTATAGCACATGCAGCAATTGTTGCCCATTTACTACATTTACCAATGGGGTATGTTCGCTCATCTAGCAAAGGTCATGGTAGACAAAATAAGATTGAAGGTCGCTTAAAACCTGGACAAAAAGTTGTTGTAATAGAAGATTTAATCTCAACTGGTGGAAGTGTAATGGAAACTGTTTTGGCTCTCCAAGAGGCAGGTGCAGAAGTACTTGGAATAGTAAGTATTTTTACTTATCGGATGAAAAAATCTGAAGAACTATTTGAGACTAATAAGGTCAAGGTCGTTAGTCTTTCAGACATTGATACAGTCTGTAAGATAGCAGCACAAAAGAAATTAATTACCGCAAATGATATAGATAGAATTTTGGCATTTCGTGACAATCCCCAGGATGAAAGTTGGTTAAATAATGGAAAATAAGGTCAGATGTTTATTTGATATTGATGATTTTTCTATTGAAGAAATAAATGAATTAATTTCAACAGCAGAAGATATAATCAGTCAGCCACAAAAATATCAGAACGCATGTGCTGGTAAACGGCTTGCAACTTTGTTTTTTGAACCGAGTACCAGAACTCGTCTGTCATTTGAAGCAGCCATGATTGATTTGGGTGGTTCAGTTATTGGCTTTTCTGAGGCAAGCTCTAGTTCTACTCAAAAAGGAGAAAGCGTCACCGATACGATTAGAGTAGTTGGTAGCTTTGCTGATATAATTGCAATGCGCCATCCAAAAGAAGGGGCACCAGTTGCAGCAGCAAGAAAAACAATTATCCCGATTATTAACGGTGGTGATGGTGGTCATAATCATCCTACTCAGACTTTAGGTGATTTGTTAACTATCAAAAAAGAAACTGGACGTTTGGAAAATTTAACCGTAGGTTTTTGCGGTGATTTAACTTTTGGTAGAACAATTCATTCATTAGTAAATGCGCTCGGTCGTTACAAAGGAATGAATTTTGTTTTTATTTCTCCAGCTGAATTGAAAATTCCTGATTATATTAAAGAAGGTGTTTTGCAAAATTATAATATCCCTTATATGGAGACTAATCGCATTGAAAGTGTAATCACAAATTTAGACATTCTTTATATGACCAGAGTTCAAAAAGAAAGATTCTTTAATGAAGCTGATTATATGCGTTTGCGTGATTACTATATTTTAGATTTAGAAAAATTACAATTTGCTAAAAAAGATTTGATTATCATGCATCCACTACCACGAGTTAATGAAATAGCAGTCGAAGTTGATGATGATCCACGGGCTAAATATTTTATTCAAGTTGATTATGGCAAATATATGCGGATGGCATTAATTTTAAAATTATTGAACATCGAAGTCTAACTAAAATTTTTATTTGAAATTTATTAGGACGTTTTTGTCTTAATATCTACACTTGATCTTGATATAAAATCAATAAAATAATGACAGAGGTTCTTTATTATGATGAGAATAGATAAAATTGAAGAAGGTGTTGTCCTAGATCATATTGCAGCAGGTAAAGCAATTGATATTTATCAAAGTTTAAATTTAGGAGAATTAGGTTGTACAGTTGCAATTATTACTAATGCCCGAAGCTCCCAAATGGGCAAAAAAGATATTATCAAAATTGAAGCACATCGTGATTTAGATCTAAAGGCTCTTGGTTACCTTGATCCTGGAATAACTGTTAATATAGTTCAAAAATCCAAAATAGTAGATAAGAAAAATTTAGAATTGCCTGATAGAATTACAGATATCATCAAATGCAAAAATCCACGTTGCATCACCTCTACAGAATCAAATTTAGTGAATGAATTTGTGTTAACAGATCGAGAAAATGGAATTTATCGCTGTCTTTACTGCGAGGCTAAAGCGGAAAGATAACTATCTGAAAGATTATTTTTCATGAATGAATATCGTACTATTATTCCTTTTATTAAAGAAAATCGTTGGCGTTATTTTTGGGGAATTCTTGCTTTATGTATAGTTGATATAGCAAGTTTGCTTGTGCCTCAGGTAATTAAACGCTTTGCTGATTTAGCTCAATTTAATCAATTGACCAAAACTAATATTTTTGAATCCATTTTTTGGATAATAGGTCTGGGTATAATTGTCGCTACTGGCAGATATGGTTGGCGCATTAATATTTTTGGAACTGCCAGAAAACTAGAATATTGGCTTCGATCAAAATTATTCAATCATTATTTAAGAATGGATGACAGTTTTTATACAGATCATCGTACTGGTGATTTAATGGCGCATGTATCAAATGATGTTTTAATGGTTAGAAACTCCATGGGTGGGGGCATAATAATGATTTTTGATGCTCTTTTTATGACGTTCTTTACCATCTTCATGATGATTTCTACTGTTGGTTTAAAAATTGCTTTAATTGCTTTATCCGCTTTACCTTTCTTAGCATTAACAGTTTTTCTGATGGCAAAACCTCTCAGAGAAAGAAGTAGAGAAGTACAGGATACTTTTTCTGAATTAACTAATGAAGTACAAGAAAACATTTCTGGAATTCATAATATTAAAGCTTTTTCTATAGAAAACAATCGTGCCAAATCTTTTCTTAAAATAAATAAATTATATCAATCCAAAAACATCAATTTGGTAAAGCTTTCTGCAGCATTTGATCCATTGATTACTTTAATAGCAGGTATAGCTTTTGTAATTTTTATTATTTTTGGCTTAAGGGAATTGATGACTAATAATATAACCATTGGTGATTTTGTTGCAGTTATTCAATATGTCGGCATTATGATTTGGCCGATGATAGCTTTAGGAATGGTTGTAAATACTTTTCAGCGCGGGATTGCAGGCATGACTCGAATTAATGAGATTTTAGCTATAAAATCAAAAATTAATGAAAGCGAAGAGCCAATCCCTTTAAACAAAGATAAAATAGAAATTGAATTTAAAAATGTATCTTTTAGATATAGTCAGGATTTACCATATGTGTTAAAAAATGTAAGTTTTCAAATCAAGGATGGCCAGACTTTTGCAATTCTAGGAGCTACAGGTGCAGGAAAAAGTACTATCCTTAATTTGCTCCTAAGACGCTATGATGTGACAGCAGGAAATATTTATATAAATAATATTGATATCAGAGACTTATCTTTTGAAGATTTGTACCAAGCGATTGCTCTGGTGGAACAAGAAAGTTTTTTGTTTTCACGTACAATTGCTGGCAATATTGCTTTTCAAGCTCAGTCAGAGATTGAACTAGCTAGAATTAGAAGATCAGCTAAATTTGCTCAAATTGATCAAGAAATAATGGAAATGCCCGAACAATATGAAACCTGGGTAGGAGAGCGTGGAGTTACCTTATCCGGAGGACAAAAACAAAGAATTTCTATTGCTAGAGCTCATTATCAAACTGCAAAAGTGTTAGTTTTAGATGATGCGCTCTCAGCAGTAGATACCAATACCGAACATCATTTTCTGAATCAGATAAAAGATCTTAAATCTACTTTGCTAATTGTTAGTCAAAGAATTTCAACTGTTAAAGATGCAGATCAAATCATCGTTATTCAGGAAGGTAAGATAATTCAACATGGAAATCATGAGTCATTACTTAGAGAAGCCGATAGTTTTTATGCTAAATTGCATGAGCGTCAATTATTGGAGTCACAGTTAAATAGAAATAACAGTTCTTCCTAAATATTATAGTAATATTTAGGAAATTATCGTATTAAAAAAAATTAGATGTCAAAGAATAAACAACAAATAAATCCAGATCTTGAAGAATATACAAAAGAACAATTAGCAAGCAGGAAAAATTTTTCGCTTAAAAGATTGTTTAACTATGCCATAGTTCATTGGCCTTGGTTTATACTTTCATTTTTATTAATAGTGCTAACGACAGCTTCAACTTTAATTCAACCACGTATCATTCAAGTGCTAATAGATAAGGATATATCTATCTTAATTTCTGATTATGAATCCCAAGTAGTAAAAGATATTGCTTTGATTTCAGGTGCTAAAAAAGCTCTGTTTTATCTCTTTACCGTTATTATTACTTTTATAGGTACTTATTTACAAGCATATATTTTAAACTCTACTGGTCAAAAGATATTATTAAATATTAGGCAAAACTTATATGAACATATTCTAAAATTACCTGTGAGTTTTTTTGATCGCTATCCAATCGGAAGTTTGGTTACAAGAGTGACAAACGATACAGAAACATTAAATGAAATGTTTACTTCTGTATTTTCTTCTGTCTTAAGAAATGCTTTTACTTTGGTAGGCATTATTATTAGTATGTTTTTGCTTGATGTAAAAATAGCAATTCGTATCCTCGTGGTCTTGCCAATCCTAATAATAATTTCTCTTGTCTTTAGAAATGTAATGCAAAAGATTTATTTTGCTCAAAGACGCTTGTTGTCAATTATTAACACTAAATTGTCTGAAAATATCTCTGGCATGCGCACTATTCAAATTTTCAATCAGGAAAAGCAAATTTCTGAAGAATTTGATGAAGTTAATCAAGAGTATTTAATATTATCAGAAAAAGAAGTACGAAATTTTGCAATTTATCGACCGGCAATAGAAATGATACGTTCTTTTGTAATTGCTGCCTTACTTTGGTTTGGCGGTTTGAGAAATCTTGAAGGTGTTTTAACTTTTGGGATTCTCAATGCTTTTATCGATTATATACAACGATTTTTTAATCCTATTTTAGAATTAGCAGAAACATATAATATTATTCAATCTGCAGTGACTTCTACCTCAAGAATATTCCATTTATTGGATGAGCCGGAAGAAACATCTGGTGGAAAGATTGCTATTCCAGATAAAACATTGCGAGGAGAGATTGAATTTAAGAATGTCTGGTTCGCTTACAATGATTCAGAATGGATTTTAAAGGATGTTTCTTTTAAAATCGAAGCGGGACAATTTGTTGCTTTTGTTGGCGCAACAGGTGCCGGCAAGTCCACAATCATGAATCTATTAATGAGATTTTATGATATTCAAAAAGGTCAAATTTTACTTGATGGAAGAGATATAAAAAAATATAAAATTACTGATTTAAGGCAATCAATTGGTGTTGTTCAACAGGATGTATTTTTGTATTCTGGTTTAGTTATAGATAATATTACTTTAAAACGGGAGAATGTTAGTTCTAGGGATGGACGTAAAGCTGCCGAAATAGTCAATGCAAATTCGTTTATATGCGAATTACCAAATCAATATAATCAACATATTACCGAAAGAGGTAGTACCTTATCTGTTGGGGAAAGACAGTTGTTGTCCTTTGCGAGAACTTTAGCAACAAAACCAACTCTTTTGATTTTAGATGAAGCTACAGCTAACATTGATACAGAAACCGAAGCTTTAATCCAAGATGCGATTCGTAACATGGCAAATAAAAGAACAATGCTAGCAGTTGCACATCGTATTTCTACGATAGCTGATGCTGATAAAATAATAGTTTTGCATAAAGGGAGAATAGCTGAACAAGGCACAAAAGATGAGTTGCTAGCTCATGCAGGTTTGTTTAGTATACTATATAAATTACAGTACGAGAGGACTGAATAATATGAACAATAATAAGCAAGAAATTCCTTCTGGAAAATCTTCTAAAGAACATTTGGACGAAGATAAATCGCTACTTAAGAAAACATTATTGGAAGAAGATGTTAAGTCACCAAGAAAAGATGATACACCGATTCTAAAAGAAAACCTGATACAAGATAAAAGAAAAAAGAGTACAAATTCTCGCTTTAAGGATTTTCTTAAAAAACAAGATATAGAGATTTCATTCCAGCGTTATGCAATTGATGCCTTAGGAGCGATGGCACTTGGTTTATTTGCCTCTTTACTGATTGGCACAATTGTAAATACTATTGCTAGTCTGATTGGCTACGATACGTCTTTAGGAGCAACACTTCAAACAATAGGTCAATATGCTTCACAAGCAACAGGTTCAGCCATGGCTGTTGCAATTGGTTATTCATTAAAAGCACCGCCGCTTGTCCTGTTTACTCTTGCAGGTGTAGGTCTTGCTGCCAATGAAATAGCAGGAGCAGGTGGTCCTTTGGCTGTTTTAATAATTGCTCTAATTACAACAGAAATGGGAAAACTTGTTTCAAAAACAACTAAAATAGATATTATTGTTACACCGCTAGTAACTCTAATAGTAGGTGTAGGACTCTCTCTTTGGTGGGCTCCGGCAATTGGAGCTGCTGCTACAGCTGTTGGTTCAGCAGTTATTTGGGCAACAGAACAGCAACCTTTTATTATGGGAATTCTTGTATCTGTAATTATGGGGATAGCTCTAACTTTACCAATAAGTTCTGCTGCCATAGCGGCAGCTTTTGGCTTGGTTGGTTTAGCTGGCGGGGCGGCCCATGCAGGTTGTTGTGCTCAAATGGTCGGCTTTGCAGTTATGTCATATAAAGAAAATAAAGTAGGTGGTTTACTAGCACAAGGACTTGGAACCTCAATGCTACAAATGCCTAATATTGTTAAAAATCCCAAAATCTGGATACCGCCAACTCTAGCCTCTGCAATTACTGGACCCTTATCGACAATGGTATTTAAAATAGAAATGAATGGACCACCAATTTCATCAGGTATGGGCACTTCGGGCTTAGTTGGTCCAATAGGGGTACTTACTGGCTGGGTTAATCCTTCCGAAGTAGCACTCAGTCACGGTGCTGTAGTCTTGAATGCAACTATAATTGACTATGTTGGTTTATTGCTAATCTCGATTGTTTTGCCAGCAATCCTAACATATTTATTTGCAATACCACTCCGCAAAATTAATTGGATTAAAGAAAATGATTTAAAATTGAATTTAGGTTGAATTATTCAAATCTAATCAAATAAAAGTAGAAAGTTACATGGAAAAACAAAATAAACCAGTAAATAAAGCTTCAATAGAATACAAAAATATTTCATTAATTAAGCTGTTTTTTATTATTTTAAAAATTAATACTTTTACTTTTGGTGGTGGATATACAATAATTCCAGTTCTTAGTGATGAGTTTGTATTTAATCATAAGTTGATTTCAAAAGAAGAAATGTCAGAAATAGTTACAATTGCACAATCTGCACCTGGACCCATGGTTGTGAATGCAAGTACCTTAATTGGTTATCGCTTAAGAGGTGTTAAAGGATTATTTATCGCAGTCTTCGCTTCAGTTTTACCATGTTTAATCATAATTAGTATTTTGTATTATGTGTATAATTCAATTTCAGACAATCGATGGGTTAAGTCTGCACTTTCAGTTATGAGTGGTGTTATTAGTGGTGTCTTGATTGTGACGACATTTAACATGATAAAATCAAATCTTAAAGAATATCCAATTTTTTCAATTGGTATGATGGTAGTTTCTTTTTTAGTAGGATTATTAACAAATATTAATACTGGCATAATAGTTTTGTTTAGTGCTCTTATTGGAATAGCAATATTCTCATTACTAAAGTCGAGTCAGATAAAATGATTTACTTAGAGTTATTTTGGGTATTTTTCCAAATAGGTGCTTTCGCTTTTGGAGGAGGTTATGCTGCTTTGCCACTAATAGAAAGTTATGTGGTTGATCAATATGGTTGGCTCAGCATGACAGAAATGATAGATTTAGTTTCTTTATCTCAGATGACACCTGGACCAATAGCAATAAATGCTGCAACTTTTGTTGGCACTAAGGTTGCTGGTATTCCCGGAGCGATTATTGCAACTATAGGTAATGTTGTAGTGCCAGTTAGTTTAGTTTCTATTCTAGGATATTTGTTATTTCAAGGGAGAAAGATAAGTATATTAGATAAGGCACTTAAAGGTCTAAAACCAGCAGTCGTTGGTCTAATTGGTGTTGCTACAGTTTCAATGATTAATTCATCCATTTTTAATGATCAGATTTGGCAATTAGAAAATCTTAATTACAGTGCTTTGCTAGGTTTTGTTATTGCAATTTTCTTTTATGCTCGCAAAAAACTAAGTGTTATCCAATTAATAAGCATTGGTGCAATAATCGGTATTATTATTGAAGCTATTCGAGTTTATATCTAATTAAAAAACATAGATGATGGATTAAGAAATTATCTTTATGGCACTATATGGTGTACTTAAAATAGATTGAAGCTACTATATATTGTAAAAAAGTTGACTTTGATGAAGTTTAATTCTATTATAGATTCATTCTAAAACTATAAAAACAATTTTTAATCATTTGAACTAGGGGAAATAGGTGAGAGTCCTATGCAGAGCCGCTACGGTATTTCCTTTCAAGGATCAGTCCGAATGCCTACTCAAATGTAAACAAAAATTCCTTCGTGATTTAGGGAATGTTGTTGAATAATTTGCATTTATTCTTAGGAAATCGACATTCTTTCGGTTTCTTTTTTCATTCTTAAATCATGTTGATCTGCAAAAATAGGAGTGAAAAATGCAAGTCATTAAAAGAAATGGACAGATTGTAGATTTTGAACAAGAAAAAATTATTACTGCTATAAAACAAGCTATGAATTCTCCTCAAGGTGAATTTATAGAAAATCAAGCAGAAGAAATTGCTGCGGAAATTTTTCTGCAAAATAAAAAGAGCGGGAAAAAGGAAATATCTGTTTATCAGATAGAATATTTGGTTTACTATGCTTTAATTGAGAAGAACAATGCTTCAACTGCTAAAGCATATGAAAGTTATAAATCTGTCCAAGCCTATAAGAGACAAACAAATACAACAGATTCTGTTGTTAATTCAATCTTAGAACAGACTAATATGGATCTGAGAGATGAAAATTCTAATAAGAATGCTACTATTATTTCTACACAAAGAGATTTAATCGCTGGTGAAATTTCGAAAGATATAGCTAAACGTCTAATTTTGCCTACAGATGTTTTAGAAGCTCATGAATCAGGTGCAATCCATGTGCATGATCTTGACTATATGGTTCAGCCAATGTTTAATTGTTGTTTAATAAATCTTAGAGATATGCTGGATAATGGCACTATGATTAATGGCAAAATGATTGATACACCAAAATCTTTCCAGGTTGCATGTACAGTAACTACTCAAATTATTGCTCAAGTTGCTAGCAGCCAATTTGGTGGTCAGTCTATCAACGGAATAGATCAAATATTAGCACCATATGTACGTAAATCTTATAAGAAGTATTTAAAACAAACTTTAGAGGAACAGGAAAAAATATATCATTTAAACAAGCCAGATCTTGATGCAGCGAAGCAGGTAGCATTAAAAAGAACAAAAAAAGAAATCAAGGATGGTGTACAAACAATTCAGTATCAAATTAATACACTTATGACCACAAATGGCCAGTCACCATTTGTAACACTTTTTATGAATTTTGATCCTGATTCTGAATATGCAAGTGAAGCAGCTTTAATTACTGAGGAGATATTAGAACAAAGAATAGAGGGAGTTAAAGATGCTTCAGGACATTATGTTACACCAGCTTTCCCTAAGCTAATTTATGTTCTAGATGAACATAATGTAGCTCCAGATTCAAAATACTATTATTTGACAGAACTTGCTGCAAAATGTACTGCTAAGCGAATGTATCCTGATTATATCAGTGCGAAAAAAATGCGTAAGCTTTATCAAGGTAATGTCTTTAGTCCAATGGGATGTCGAGCTTTTTTAACACCTTGGCAGGATATTAATGGTAACTATCAATTTGATGGTAGATTTAATCAAGGTGTAGTAACTATTAATCTGCCACAAATTGCTATTTTGGCGGAAAAAGATGAAAACAAGTTTTTCAAACTTCTCGATAAACGTTTAGAAATATTGAAAAAAGCATTAATGGTTAGACATAAGAGGTTAAGAAACATTACTTCTGATGTATCTCCAATTCATTGGCAAGATGGAGCACTAACTAGATTAGAACCTGGTGAATCAATTAAACCGTATTTAATGAATGGCTATTCTACTTTAACTATTGGTTATATTGGTATTTATGAAAGTTCGATCTTAGTAAAAGGCTGCTCTCACACTCAAACTAAAGGTAAAGAATTTGCCATGAAAATTATGAAAGTGCTTAATCAGAAAAAAGAAGAATGGACAAAAGAAACCCAAGTTCAATTTGCTGTTTATGGTACACCTGCAGAATCTTTAACTCACCGATTTTGCTCAATTGATAAAAAAAGATTTGGTTCTATTCCTGATATTACAGAGAAAGGTTATTATACAAATAGTTACCATGTTGATGTTAGAGAAAAAATAGATGTGTTTTCTAAATTTAACTTTGAGGCTGAATTTCAAGAACAATCATCAGGTGGTATGATCAGTTATGTAGAAATACCAAATATGGAAAACAATATTTCTGCTGTTTTATCAATAATTAGATTTATTTATGACAATATCATGTATGCAGAATTTAATACACGAGCAGATGTTTGCCATTATTGTAATTTTAGAGGTGAAATCAAAGTTAATGATGCAGGAGAGTGGGAATGTCCACGTTGTCAAAATACTAGACGAGAGGACTTAACAGTTATTCGCAGAACTTGTGGATACTTAGGAGAAAACTTTTGGAACAAAGGCAGAACTAAAGAAATTTCTGCTAGGGTATTGCATATATAATTATTATTTATAGTTCACTATTTTATAAAAGTTTGGATTAAATATGAATTTTGCTCAATTTAGACCATATGATATTGCTAACGGCATTGGCATCAGATGTAGCCTATTCGTGTCAGGTTGCACTCACAATTGCCCAGGTTGTTTTAATCAAGATTATCAAATATTTAATTATGGAGAAAAATGGAATTATAAGATCGAAAAGGAATTACAAAAACAAATTAGTTTACCACAAATTGCTGGTTTAACTTTACTAGGTGGCGAACCAATGCAAAATTTAGAAGGACTGATTCCCTTGTTAAGGCGTTTGCGAAAATTTTTAGCGAAAAATAACCTAGATAAGAATATTTGGCTTTATAGTGGTTATACTTACGAGCAAATAATAAATAATAGGGACAAATTAGAATTATTAAATTTGGTAGATGTTTTAGTGGATGGTTTATATATAGACGAATTAAAAGATCCAACTTTAACATTTCGTGGCAGCAGCAATCAAAGAATAATTGATGTTAAGAATAGCCTGCTAGAAAATAAAGTTATTGAAATAGATTTATAATTCTTAAAAGTATATGTGGTCGTATGTGTTTTCTCCTATGCTTATTAAGCAACAAAAATAGCAAGAAATAATAAGCTTAAATTGCTATACTAAAAATCATGAAAGATAAAATCTTATTAGTTGAAGATGATATTGATTTAATTTTGGAACTCAAAACCTTCTTACAAAAAGAGGGTTTTGAAGTTTCAACTGCAACGGGTCAAACACAAGCTCTACTAATATTAGAAAAGAAAAATTTTGATATAGCTTTGCTTGATATTAATCTTAAAGACGGCGATGGTTTTTCACTTTATAAAAAAATGAAAAATCATTATGAGATACCTGTAATTTTTCTCAGTGCTTTAGATGATGAATATCATACGGTTACAGGTTTGCAACTTGGAGCAGATGACTATATTGCTAAACCATTTAGACCACGTGAATTGGTGACTAGAATTAAAAATACATTAAGGCGCTCCCAAAAATCAGCTCTAGTTGAGATAGATGACTTACAAATTGATGTGCAAAATGCAAAAGTTTTAAAGAATGAACAAGAGATTAATCTGACTGTATTGGAATATAAATTAATTCTAATTTTTCTTAATCATCGAGGTAAAATTGTTTCTAGGGATCTTTTAATTGATGAAATTTTCAACTTATCTGGTGAGATTATTCAAGATAATACTTTAACTGTCTATATCAAACGGATTCGCGAAAAAATCGAAAATGATCCAAAAAGTCCCCAATATATTAAAACTATTCGGGGTCAAGGTTATCTTTTTGAATAAAATTTATTATAGTTGGGTGGCAAAGGTTAGAAGTAATGAAATTTTGGCGAAATCCAGAAATTAGAAAAATTATTTTCATAAGTTTTTTTATAACTTTGGGCTTGTTTTTACTAAGTTTACTTCTTGCTCCCCAGCATAAAACAGTAATAGTTGTCATTTCTTTATTGTGGTTATTGTTATTCATATCTTTTGAATATCAAAAATATAAAAAAATCAAACGTTTGAATGATGACTTAGATAAGATTTTATTTGAAGAAAAACTTTTTCCTTTGGATGATTACAAAGAAGGCGAACTTAGCATTTTGGTTGTAAATATAGAAAAAATTTTGCTACGCCTTAAAGAAAGCAATGATAGACTCTTGCAAGATAAAAACTATTTGTCTGATCATTTAGCCGATGTTTCACATCAAATAAGAACACCTTTGGCGTCCTTGAACTTATTGGTAGATCGTTTAAAAAACTCTAAAGATGAACAGGAAAAAAGACAATTGATTCAAAAAATCATGTTAATCACAGATCGAATTAGTCGCCTGATCGAAAGTCTTTTGTTAATGTCAAAGCTTGATGCAGGAGCAATTGAATTTAATCTTAATAAACATGATTTTTCTGCTCTTATTGATCAAGTTTTAAATAATCTTGCCATCAATATAGAGTTAAAAAATATTAAGATAAAACAAAATGTTAAAGGTAAGACATATGCTGATGAATTTTGGTTAATCGAAGCTTTAACTAATTTAATTAAAAATGCGATTGAACATTCAAATGAAAATGGTAGGATCGAAATTATTGCTAGGCAAAATATTTTTGGCTCAGAAATATTTATTCGCGATTATGGTCCCGGTATTTCTAAGCAAGATAGGGCACATATCTTTGAACGATTTTATCGTGGTGATAACGCAGCCGAAAATAGTATTGGGATTGGTCTAGCTCTAGCAAAACAATTAATTCAATTACAAAATGGTGAGATTTCAGTCAAAAGCACAACTAAAGCAGATCTTAAATCAAATGGATCAGAAACTACAACAGGCACAACTTTTCATATAAAATTTTATCATCGTGTTATCTAATATTTTGATTTTATTAGAGTAAAACTGTCTTATTAATCTTTTTACATAGCTATCTTTTTTCTTCTAACAAATTATTTTACTAAATGACAACTATGTCATTTAACTTGTTTGTTTTTTTATTATTCTAGATTTACAAAACAAAAATTAGGTTTTAACAATTTAGAGATCAATTTTTGTCTAAACTTAATCAAGTTGTGAAAGAAGGAATAAAAAATGCCATTATTAGAAATTAAAAATTTAAGTAAAATTTATAAGCAAGGCGAAAATGAAATTAGGGCTTTAGATAATATTTCATTTAATGTTGAAAAAGGCGAATTTATTGCCATTACTGGTCCTTCCGGTTCAGGTAAATCAACTCTTTTACATATCTTAGGTGCAGTAGATAAACCAACTAGTGGCGATGTTTTTCTCAATGGTTATTCGATCTTTGACCAAAATGAGGAACAGATGGCGATTTTTCGCAGAAGACAAGTTGGTTTAATTTATCAATTTTATAATTTAATTCCAGTATTAAATGTAATAGAAAATATTAAATTGCCGGTATTGATGGATGGCAAAGAAGTAAATCAAGCTTACTTAGATGATTTGCTCAACATTTTAGGACTTAAAAAAAGAGTAAATCATTTGCCTAATCAATTGTCTGGTGGTCAGGAACAAAGAGTATCCATAGCTAGGGCCTTGATTAATCAGCCAGCTATTGTTTTAGCAGATGAGCCAACCGGTAACTTAGATAGCAAAAATTCTAAGCAGATTATTGATTTATTAAAAATTTCAAATTTACGTTATAAGCAGACTTTAATTATGGTCACACATGATGAATCGATTGCTTTGCAAGCGAATCGGATTATCTCATTTGAAGATGGCAAGATCATTGGTGATGAGGTGATTAGATAATGGGCATCTTAACTAAAATAGCTTATAAAAATTTAAAGCAAAATAAGCGTAGAACTCTAATCACAGTTTTAGGAATTATATTGTCTGCTGCAATGTTGTGTGGCTTAACTTCTTTAGTGAGTAGTTTTCAAAATTATTTTTATCGAGATGCGAAAGCAAGAAATGGTGGCTGGCATCTAAGTTATGAAGTTACTGACCAAGAGGAGATTAAAGAAATTTTGGATGATCCGGAAGTTAAAACTGTTTTTAGCATTGAACAAAAAGGTTATGCAAAATTTGATAATAAAAATACTTCAAAGCCGTATTTATTTGTTGTAGCTTTAAATCCTAATGATTTAACTGCAGAAAAAAATCAAGAAATGTTCCCAGTTTACCTAAAAGAGGGACGCTTACCACAAAATGAAAATGAAATTATCTTACCTGATCATCTCTTAAATCGAGCTTCCGAAGTATTACAGATTGGTCAAACACTTAGTTTAGACATTGGTCAGCGTTATTTTATAGATGGTTATGATCAGAATTTACCAAGTGGTAGATTAACTCAAATAGATCCCTTACAAATGGATGAAACAAGTTTGATTGAAGAATTATCTGAAGTAAATGAACATAAATACACCATTGTTGGCTTTTATTCACGTTCTGATTTAGAACCTTTTGCGGCTCCAGGTTATATGGCAATTACAAACAATGATGTGGCAGCCCTGAATTCAAATACAAAAGCGGATGTACCGGGAACATTTACAACCTATTTTATTGAATTGAATGATTACAAAGAAGTAGGAAATTTTATCGAAAGACATGATAATCCGCTGAATTATAAGACAAATTCAGAGATGTTACGTTTTCTAGGTTTTAGTCTCAACGATAATGTTACTTCAATGCTTTATGGTTTGTCATCAATATTTTATATTTTAATTATCTTAGCATCAATTACTTTAATCTCAAATGCCTTTACAATTTCTTTAACAGAAAGGGTAAAACAATTTGGTCTTTTATCATCGATTGGTTCTTCTAAAAAACAATTAAGAAAAATGATATATACAGAAGCTTTGCTGATCAGTTTTCTAGGTTTGCCCTTAGGAATTTTAGGTGGCTTAGGTGGAATATACATCACTTTAAGGGTAATAGAGGATTTATTTTTTAGTACAATTGGCATTTATGAATCAGTAGGTTTAGAGTTATATATTTCCTGGCCAGTGCTTGTAATTACGATTGCTTTGACCCTAATCACAGTTCTTATTTCCGCCTATCTACCAGCTAGAAAAGCTGCCAGAGTGACAGCAATTGAAGCTATTAAGCAATCTAAAGATATAAATGCAAAACCAACAAAAGTTGGTAAGCTCACGCGAAAACTATTTGGGCTGTCAGGCTTTTTGGCAACCAAGTATTATAAACAAAGTAAAGCAAAATATCGCTCTACAATCGTTAGTTTGGCTTTGAGTATTATTTTATTTATTTCTGCATCGACCTTTACCAGTTTGGCCCAAGATTCGACCGAATCCATGTATAGTCAAATATCTGCGGACTTCCAATATACAATTTATCCGGAAGATTTAGAGCAAGAAATAGATTTTGCCCAGATAAAACAAGATATTAGCAAAATAAAAGGTGTAAAACAGGTAGAAAATTCATTTTATACAACTAATGTATTTACATATGATCGTTCAACTCTTACAAATAGTGCAGTAGAGTTCTTCACTGAAGAACCAATGTACTCTGATTCAGAGATAGAAGAAGATGTATATTTTTCCTATTTTCAAATCTATTATTTGGAAGATGAAAATTTTAGAGAACTATTAGAGACGGTTGGCTTAAGCGAAGCAAAGTATCAGGAATTGTCAGAAACAGCTTATTATCCAATTGTCTACAATAAGAATATGTATTTTCTTAACTCTGGAAATTTTAAGGAAATTGAATTGTTTAAAAATAATCAAGTCATTAACTTGTTAAAGTTTAAAGAAATTCCTAATTATCGAATGGGTTATCTGGATAGCGAAGACTTAAATAATGTAAAAATTATCTACTTTGATCTAGATAATGATAATGAAAAAGTTCTTGACTATGCTGAAGCAGTCATTTCAGCAGAAGAAATTAAACTTGAGTATTTTGTTGATGAATTACCTTCAAATTTATTCGATTATTCATTTCATACAAAATTAATTTTTCCGGTATCTTTACGTGAAAAATTATCTAGTCCAAACTTTCCAATTCAAGGCTCATTTTTTATAGATACATTTGAAGCTAATCATTATGCTGCCGTGGACGAGATTAGTGATTATAATATTGCCAATTCTCTGAACGGTGATTTTAATGATTATTATGAAATGCAAACTTTAAATCAAAACATGACGGATATAATTGATATCTTCACGTATGGTTTTATAATCTTAATTAGTCTCATTGCTCTTACAAACGTTCTTAATACAATTACCACCAACATTAATTTACGCGCTAGAGACTTTTCAATGTTGCGGAGTATAGGCCTTTCAGAAAAAGATTTTAGGAAAATGACTTTGTTTGAATGTATTTTATATGGTTCAAGATCAGTCTTATTTGGTTTACCAATTGCCTTAATATTCTCAATTCTTATTCAAAAATCATTTAGCAATATGTTTGACAAGTCTTTATTTATTCCTTGGATTCCAATAATAATAGCGATAATTGTTATCTTTATTTTTGTATATATAACAATGCTAATTGCAATGAATAAAGTTAAGCAGGCAAATATTATTGAAACCATGAAACGAGATATAACTTAATCAAAAAATATATATATTGATAAATTAGTAAAGAAAAACCCCTCATAAATCAAGCAACTGAGGGGTTTTTCATATCAATATTTTAAAGTATGTTATTCTAAATAAGCTTCTAAAGCATTTAGATTTAAAATTGTTAATCGTTCATTATCTAATTTGATGTAGCCTAGTTCTTCAAATTCACCTAATTTTCTGATTAATGATTCACGGCTTAAACCAGAAAAATTACTTAGCTCAGCACTATCAAACTCCATTGGAATTTCAATATTACCATTTGACATTTGACCAGTGCTTTCTGCTAAACGTAAAATTAAACCAGCTGTTTTTACAGAAAAGTTAAGCGTAGAAAGACGGTTAATTAAATCTTCTGCCCAGCGAATGCGTTCAAAACTTTTTGATAAAATTTCTTTTAAAACAGATTTTTTATTTGCGAAATAAGTATCAAAGGTTTTTGCAGGTACAGCAATTACAGTTGAATCTAGCATAGCTTGACCTGTGTACCAGTAGGAGCTGTTTTCTAACAAATTATGTCCACCTACAAAGTCATTTTGTCGATAGATATATAATATTTGTTCCTTGTTATCGGGCAGGAGAGTGAAGATTTTGATAGCACCAGAATGAACAATGTACATATAATCGGGATTGTCGCCACTTTTAAATAGAAAGTCATCTTGCTTTAGATGTAAAATTTTTAATTTTTCTTTAATATCAGCAAAAATAGCAGGATTAATTTTATTTAATAAGGGGAGCTTCCTAATTTCTTCTGCTTCTAAATCTTCTTTAGCTTTATTTAATTGTTGATTTCTTTGACTGATTACTCGTTCAAAGTCAAATTTTTTGATTTCACTTGACTTTCGATCTTTACTCATGTGCTCACTCAAAAGCTCATTTGCATAAATTTCAAATTCCTTGGCTTGTTTGGTATCCATTTGTGGCACACCTTCAAGTAAATAAGGCATACCTAGTTCTTCGTATTTACCAACACCGGCCGTATGATAAGGCAAGATTTCTAAGCGTTCAATTAAATGCAAAATTGGTTTGACTGTTTCAATTAAGTCTGCCATAGCCTTTTTATTATCTGTATAGCCAGGAACCATGACATGTCTAATCCAAATTTGACCAGTGAAACCAT
>JAAYRJ010000198.1 GCA_012518845.1 Clostridiaceae bacterium | reverse complement strand
TTGCCTTTGGCGGTGGAGGGGTATCCCATGCAGGAATGTATTTAGGAAATGGGTCATTTGTCCATGCTATGAATCCAGCTTCTGGCATTCAAATTAACAGTTTATCAGGCAACTGGGCAGGTAGCTTGGCTTATGTAAGACGTGTTTTCTATTAATCTTTATTCAAATTAGAAGTATTTTAAGAAAAATGAAAGAACTGTTTTGGTAAAAAGCAGTTCTTTTTTTAATTATGAGAACACTAACAAACTTTGTGCTATAATCTGACTCATTACATTTATAAATTAATAATTCAAATCTGTAAGAATATAATGTAGGAGAATATGGTTCGGATTCGAAATTTTAAATTAAATAATAGTTCAAAAAATTTGGCTCAGACAAATGACCAAGAAAGTGATTTAGGAATCAGAGTCACAAACATCAATAATTTTAATGATCAAGCTTAAAGTGTTGTTCATAAGAAGTCAGATGACAGCTACACAGATAATAATATAAATAACAAGTTATTCAGTGAGAAAAGAGATTCTTTCAAGTCTCTTAACTCTACTGATAATAATGAAGATAAAGTATTAGATCCTGTTATTAACAATCCAGATGAAAATTTTCAAACAAAACTTCTAACGAAAGAGACTGATAGCAATATGAAGAAAATCAAGAGAAAAAGACGAAAAACTTCAAAATCAAAGAAAACGAACAGTGGCTGGCTTTGGGTACTGTATGTAGTGGCTGCTTTAGCCGTTGTTTTTATGATTTATACTTTTTATGATTTCTTTTCAAGTCAAAAGCCTGAACCAGTACAAGATGTTTTAGCTTCTAAAACAGTCTCGGTGGCAGAAGGAATTGCTGGAAATATTTATTTTTCTGATATTTCTTTAAAAGGTATGGATCAAGCTGACTTTGAAGCTGCTTTACTTCCATTAGCTGAAGAATTAGAATCAACAGAAATAGTTTTTAAAAGTGATAAAGATGAAAATGCACAGTTAAGTCTAACCGTTGATCAATTGGGATATAGCTATGATTCAGAAAAAATTTATGAAAATGCAGTACAATTAACTGAGTTAATTAACAAAAAAAATAATAATGAAGAACAGGCAGGCATATTTTCTAATTTTGTCAATGCACAAGAAAATGTTGTTCTTAGCGAAAATGAACTCGAAGGAATTGCAAAACAAGATGGAGAAAAAATTAATCTATTCCCCATTTACCGATCAGATGAAGTAAAGATAGAACAAGCATCCGAAGATGTTTATAATGCTTTAAGCAAAGAAGTTGACTCAGAGGAACAAGTTACTTTTAACTTAGAGACATTACAATTTGAAGTTCCGATAGTAGAGAATGGATATTCAATCGAAAAGGATGTTATTTTAGAGACAATCAAAGAATTATTTGAGCAAAACGAATTAGATCATTTAAATAAATCAGTAATACTGCCATTTGAAGTAATAGAACCTAAATATACACCTGAAAATATTAATGAGAATCTTGGTCATATTGCTAGTGGTACTACAAATTTTGTAACCTATGATCCACCTAGAGATGCGAATGTAGCGAGAGTTGCAGAATCAATCTCAGGCATGGTTCTCATGCCTGGCGAAGAATTTTCTTACTGGGATGCTATTAATCCTGTAACGGTTGAGAACGGTTACCAAGAGGGATACCAGGTAGGTGCAAATGGACAATTTGAAAAAGTTATAGGTGGCGGTATTTGTCAGGGGAGTAGTACTTTATATCACGCAGTCAGTAAAGCCGATTTAGAAATTATCGAACGAAATAATCACACAGTTCCTAGTGCCTATATATATGAAGGATTAGACGCGATGGTTTCTGATTGGTCTGACTTTAAGTTTAAGAACAATACAGATTATCCTATTGCTATAGTAGGGACATCTATAGCAAATGAATATGTTACATTTGATATCTATGGTAGAAAATTTGAGCCAGGGATCACAATTGACATGGAGCCATATTTTATCAGAACTGAAGAACCTGGAGCGCCAAAGCGTGTACAAAATAACAATCTTGCTCCTGGAACAGAAGTTGTTAAAACACCTGCTATTGTCGGTTCACATTGGGGAACTGATAAAGTTTGGTATCAAGATGGGGTGGAAATAAAACGTGAGTTTTTTGCCAATTCTTATTATTGGGCATATGAAGCTGTAATTGAGTATGGTCCTGGACAAACTACAACAAATATTTCAACGACAACACAGCCACCAACCACAACTGAGACTCCTGCTACAACTCAGCCACCCACTACAACTCAGCCACCTACTACAACGCAGCCACCTACGAGTGTTAACACAACTCCAGAGACACCTCCTGTTGAAGTAGCGCCTGATGCATCAACACCGTGATTTTGTTTTCAACATTTAAAAGTTTCAAAGAGTCTATATTTTTTTTAAGATATAGACTCTTTTCCATAATGATTATCTGGGGAAAAAGTAGATTTGTATAGATGGTGTTTTTCTTTATTAGCACCATGGAAATCACTCCCTGCAGAAATATAAATTTGCTTTTCAGAGGCAATTTCCTCGATTAATTTTTGTTCCTCTATGCTTGCATCACTATGAAAAACTTCGATACCTACTGTATCTATTTTCAATAAATCATTAACTTTTTTTCTCAAAATATTTTTATTTTCACACCAACCATATTGATGTGGATGAGCTACAAAAGGAAATCCATTCATTTTTTTGATAAATTTCAATGCTGAACCAATAGAGACATTATTACGTGCTACATAAGCTAATTTGTTATTACCCAAATAGATTTCAAATGCTTCAGAAATGGTACTTACATAGCCCTTATGGACAAGCCATTTTGCAACTTTAACACGACCAGGTGTAGGTTCATCAGCCGTAGGTTTTAATAAATCGATGGGGATAGGTATTTTAAGTTCATAAAATTTACGAATCATATTTTTATTTCTTTCGAATCGATTCTGTCTTTGCTGATTTAGAAATGGCTCAACCTTTGTTATTTGATTGCCTGAAAAATACGCTAAAATATGGATGTTTTCGGTACTAAATTGAACATTTAATTCGATCCCAGGGATGATTAGGGGTGATGTCTTCAAATGCCCTGTTTTTATTCGCTCAAATAATTCTCTAAAACTAAGATTTTGATC
>JAAYRJ010000018.1 GCA_012518845.1 Clostridiaceae bacterium | reverse complement strand
TGGTAAACTTTCCACAACGTCCAGGTGCTTTGAAAGAGTTTGTTACCGAAGTTTTAGGTCCAAATGATGATATTACTTTGTTTGAGTACACGAAAAAGGTCAATCGCGGAACAGGACCGGTTGTCTTAGGCGTTTTATCCAAACAAAAAGAAGATGTTCCCGGTTTATTGGTTAGAATCGAACAATTTGATCCAAACTTCTTGAAATTAAGTGAGCATCCAACTTTGCACACCTTGTTAGTATAAAATAATTTGTTAAGAATGTGAGAATATTAAAGTTTTCGCATTCTTTTTTTGATAAAAAATTAAAAAAATAGAAATATTTTAAAGATAATATGATAAAATAAAAAAGAATGGAGGCGTTTTAATGAGTGTTTTTATTAATGAAAAAGTGTTTTGTGATTTTATGAACGACAAATATCCTTTGTATCATTTTAAGCAAGGGTATTCTTTAATTTCAATTAATGTTATTCACATGAAACCGATAATGAGTGTCGTTTATTTTGATGGTAAAGTATTTGCTGGTGCAAGATACAATCAACAAATGGGATTTTTTACAGATTCAGTTTTCTTTACACAAGAACAAATTCAAGATTTTAGTTTAATAAGAAAAGGTTTAGGTTTTGAAATGTGTATTCAGATAGTTGAAAACGAACAGTTATTGCCTTTAAAATTTAAACTTACCAATTATTCGGGAGCAAAATGGCATAAATTTAACCTGAAGAATTTACAATTAATGATGGGGTGACTTTATGAAAGATACGTTAGTCTTTTCGGACATAGATGGTACCATTCTAAATACTACTCACCAATTAACCATTGAGCTTATAGATTGGATGAAAAACGAAAAACCTAATCAAGTACATTTTGTTTTGGCATCTGCCAGACCGCCAATAGCTATGTTCGAAATACATCAACAGTTGGGTTTAGATACACCGATTGCAAGTTTTAATAGTGCATTGATTATTAATCCAAATACTAATGAGATTATACATAGTCAAGGTTTTTCTGTAAAAAAAGCTCAAGAAATTTATCAAGCTGCTCAAGATTTTTCTGCAGAAATAAGTGTTAATGTCTTTTCAGGCACGCGATGGTTAGTAGATAAAATAGATTATTGGGTCCAACAAGAGATGGATATCACGAATGTAAAAGCTAGTGTTATGAATATAACTGATTTTTTACAATCAGTAGATGAAGTGCATAAAATACTTTGTATGGCAAATAAAGAGATTTTGGACAATTTTACAATTTACCTCGCTAATCTTGGTTTTACAGGATTATCACTAACACGTTCAAAACCAACTTACTTGGAAATTGTTAACGAGCAAGTATCAAAGCATAAAGGACTTTTTATTTTACAAGATTATTACGACATAGACCATAATCAAACCTATGCTATTGGTGATCATTTCAATGATTTGGCAATGATTCAAGCTGCAAATATTGGTATAGCTATGGGAAATGCCCCTCAAGATGTTAAAAATAATGCTCAATATATTACAAAATCGAATGATGAAAATGGTGCATATGAAGCCTTAAAACATTTCTTTTCGATAGGTGATGAATATGAAACGTATTGATAGAATTTTAGAGGCTTTAAAGGAGGCAACACAAGAATGGAAATTTGAAGATTTAAGTACAAAGATTGGATTTAGTGCTAGTGAAATAGCAACACAATTAAATTTGACAAGAGCAAATGTTAGCAATGATTTAAATCAATTGGTACGTGAAAAACAGGTATTAAAGGTAAAAACGTATCCTGTTAGATATATTTCAGTTGAACTTGTAGAATCACTTACGAAAAAGCAATGGTTGAAAGATTATTTCGAGATTGCTAATGTTGATGAATTTTATCAGTTAATAAATCGTAAAATAGATCCAACACATACGACAAATAATCCTTTTGATAATTTAATTGGTAGTAGAGATAGCTTAAAAAAAGCAGTAACACAAGCTAAGGCAGCAGTTTATTATCCGCCAAATGGCTTACATATTCTCTTATTAGGACCAACTGGATCTGGAAAAACTTTTTTTGCTCAAAAAATCTATCAGTATGCAATTTATGAAAAACTTTTAAAATCTGACGCTCCTTTTAAAAGTTTTAATTGTGCAGATTATCATCATAATCCCCAACTGCTATTATCACAATTATTTGGATATGTTAAAGGGGCATTTACTGGAGCTATTGAAGATCGACCGGGCCTAGTAGAAGATGCTGATGGTGGTATCTTGTTATTAGATGAAGTACATCGTCTTTCACCTGAAGGGCAAGAAATGCTTTTTTATTTTATTGACCATGGTCGTTTTAATCGTTTAGGGGAAAATGGGTTTAGGCGTCAATCAAAGTTGTTAATAATTTGTGCAACAACTGAAGATCCGAACTCAAGCTTGTTAGGCACTTTTTTACGTCGTATACCAATGACTATTGAAATTCCAGCTTTAGCTAAGCGTTCAATTAAAGAAAGAGTTGAATTAACAAAGTATCTTTTCTTTCAAGAAGCAAAAAGAGTTGAGCGTATATTAAGAATAGATAATGAAGTGATTCAAGCTTTAGTTTTTATGGTTGATTATGGAAATGTAGGGCAATTAAAATCACAGGTTCAACTTATTTGTGCACAAGGATTTCTGAATAACTTATATCAGGAAAATGAAATGCGTATAACCATGAATGAATTACCAGAGGATTTAAAAGTTGAATGGATGAATCAAAGAAGAAATAATAAACAAATAAAATATATTAATCAATATTTAGATATAAGTACAACTATTTATCCTAATCAAGAACGAGAAAATGAAGGTTCGGAATATGATGATTTTAATATTTATGAGTTAATTTATGATAAAGTAAAAATTCTAAATGCAGAAGGAATTAGTAAATCTCAAATTGATCAATATATTCAAACTGACTTACATTTACACATTAAAAAAGTTGTATCAAAACAGTCTATTAACTACAATTTACTAAAATTTGTTCACCCGAATGTTACCTTAGTAATTCCGAAAATAAAAGAGGTTTTAGAAGAAGAATTAAATATAGTATTTGATCACCGTTTTGCTTATTATTTAGGAATGCATTTGGATGGTTTTTTGAAGCGAGGTCAAAAAGCTAATTTAATTACAGAATTTGAAATGTCAACAATAAGAATGAAAAATGAAATTGAGTATCAAGCAGCTTTGTTATGTAGACCGGTAATTGAGCATGACTTAAAGATAATTTTTCCAGATATTGAAGTTGCATATTTAACCATGTTAATAGCATCTCTTAAAACACTTGATGAAGAAAAAAAAATAAGCGTTTTGGTTGTGGCGCACGGAAATCAGACAGCTCATTCAATGGTGCAAGTTGGAAAAGAGCTGCTAGGTGATGCGCCAATTTATGCTTTGGATATGCCTTTAACTATGACACCAGAAGAGATTTTTGAGAAAATAGTGTTGCAAATAAAGCAATTGAATCAAGGAAAAGGGGTATTGATGCTTGTTGATATGGGGTCACTAGCTATGATGAATCATCGTTTGCAACAAGCTACCCATATTCCAATTAAAACAATTCCAAATGTTACAACTAGTATGGTATTGGATGTTATTAGAAAAGTGAATTACATGGATTTGGAGTTAAATGCAGTTTATGAATCTGTAATGAAGGATTTTACGAATGCGATTAACGTTCAAATCCAAAACGATGGTAGAAAGAAAGTAATTTTAAGTATTTGTACGTCTGGACAAGGTACAGCCATTAAACTAGAAAAATTTTTGCGTAAAATTATTAACGAGTCTACAGAAGAATCTATTGATATTATTAATTTGTCCAGTTTGAGACTCACAAAAGAATTACCTGAAATTCTAAAAAAATACCAGATAATTGCTAGTGTAGGAAATAAAAATCCTAAAATTGATGCACCATTTATTGCTTTGGAACAAATGATTGAAGGAAGTGGTGAAACATTTTTGAGATCATTGTTAACTAACCAGGTAATACTTGCAAATAAAAAGAAAAACACTCCTGTTATGGTTTACGACTTATGCAAGGATACTCTAAATATGTATTTGCTGTATTTGAATCCCAGTCGTATTACTGATATTTTGATTGATTGGTGCGAGGAATTACAATCACGATTAAATCAAAATTTTGCGAATACACTTTGTATTAAATTAATTGTCCATACAGCATTTGCATTTGAGAGAGTTATAAAAGAGGATTCATTAAAATACAGTGATATTGTAGATGATGAATTAGAACGGATGATGCATATTGTACAAAGCAGTTTGCAACCAATTGAAAAAAAATTAAAATTACCTTTAAGTAAGGATGAATATCTCTTTATATCGGAGGTAATTTGTCAAGAAATTGATGAATAGTAAAATTAGAGTTTTTCTATACATTCTTAATTGTATAGAAAAACTTTCTTTTTGTGTAAAAGTGTTTTAATATTTAGAAATTTAGATAAAAGTGTTTTGTTTTATAAAACAAACTATATGTTTTATATAGACAAGTTTGGGAAAAGGCAAAGGAGACCTATTTATTAAGCAAAACACTTTTTTGGCATGATTATTGCTAGTAATATTATGTAAGTGAGGTGAAAAAGATGGTTTCAATTATTGTGAGTGGTCATGGCAGTTATTCTTTAGGATTATTAGACGCTTTTGAAATGATTTTTGGCCAAAGTAATCAAGTACAAGCTATTCCATTTTTTAAAGGGGAAGGATTACCACAAATGCAAGCAAAATTTGAAAAAGTTCTTGCAGAAATTCCTGACGATCAGGCTGTACTGTTTCTAGTTGATGTTTTTGGGGGGACACCATACAATGCAGCTGCTCAGGTAATTTATACACGTCCAAACTCAGACATATTGTCGGGTTGTAATTTACCAATGTTATTAGAAGGGGCTGCCTTACAAAGCACCTTAGATTTAGCTGAATTAACTAAACAATTAGAGTTAACAGCCATTCAATCGCATAAATCTTTTAGAGAAGAGATGGCAAAACAAAGTGAATTTATTCAAGAATCAGATGAAGGAGACGATTTATTATGAAAATTGAATTAGCACGTATAGATGATCGGTTTATTCACGGTCAAGTATTAACAAAATGGGTAAAACTTCGACCTATTAATCGTATCATTATAGTTTCAGATGCAGTTGCTAAAGATGAAATGCGCAAGACGCTTGTATTATCTGTTGCACCGCCAAATGTGAAAGCAAGTGCTGTATCTGTAGATAAAATGGTTAGAGCCTATCATTCACCAAGATATGAAAATGAAACAGCAATGCTTTTATTTGAGGGTCCTCAAGATATTGTAGAATTAGTTGAAAAGGGTGTACCATTAAAAGAAGTTAATGTTGGTGGGATGAGATTTGAAAAAGATCGGCAACAAATTACTAAAGCAGTAAGTGTTGGGCCAAATGAAGTTGACTCTTTTAAACGATTACATGAATTAGGTGTTAAACTTGAATTACGTCAACTGCCAGGAGATACAAGTGTTGATTTTTATGGAGAGCTTTTGAAAAATACAAAATAAGGGGTAATGAAACATGAGTGTAATTCAAATTATATTGTTATTGATTGTTGCAGGAATAACAGGTATGGGAAGTGTTTTGGATGAAGCGCAAACACATCGTCCATTAGTTGCTTGTACTTTAGTTGGTTTAGTACTAGGTGATATTACAACTGGTATTATTCTAGGGGGAACCCTTGAAATGATGGCTCTTGGTTGGATGAATGTTGGATTAGCTATGGCACCTGATACGGCTATTGCCTCAGTAATTTCAACCATTTTAGTAATCACAGCTCATCAAGGGATTGGTGAAGGTATTGCCATTGCTGTTCCCCTTGCAGCAGCTGGTCAAGCATTAACTATTTTTGTTCGTACAATCACTGTATTTTTCATTCATCAAGCAGATAATTATGCAGCTAAAGGAAACTTCCGAGGAATTGAAGTCATGCACTTATTTGCCTTATCACTACAAGCACTTCGAGTTATGATTCCTACATTGATTATTTCTTTGATTAGCGCGGATGCTGTAAGTAGTTTCTTAGGTGCTATTCCAGAAGTAATTACTGGTGGTTTACAAATAGGTGGTGGAATTATTGTTGTGGTTGGTTACGCTATGGTTATTAACATGATGGATGTTCCTTATTTAAAACCATTCTTCTATATGGGATTTTTATTCGCAGCATTTACTAACTTTAATCTAGTAGGATTTGGTGGTTTAGGCTTATGTTTAGCACTTGTATTTACTCATTTGAAATATAACGTTTTACCACAAGTACAGCCAGCGGTAACAGTAAGTCATAATGTCGTGGATGATGATTTAGATGATGACTTAGATGCATAGGAGGAAAGATAGTATGGAAAAGAAATTAACAAAAAAAGATTTAAATAGTATGTTCTTTCGTTCAAATTTACTTTTGGGTTCTTTCAACTTTGAACGTGTACAAAGTATGGGATTTTGTTTTGTCATGATTCCTGCGATTAAAAGACTCTATGCACCAGGAAAAGATCGCAATGAAGCATTGCAACGTCATTTAGAGTGGTTTAATACCCATCCTTGGTTAACAGCACCTATTTTTGGGGTGGTTGGCGCGATGGAAGAAGAAATGGCTAATAAAAATGATATGCCAGGTTCTTCGATTTCAGCGATGAAAATTGGTCTAATGGGACCATTAGCTGGTGTGGGTGATCCTATTTTTTGGGGAACTCTACGTCCAGTATTAGCCGCTTTAGGTGCATCTTTAGCTGTTAATGGTAATCTTGCTGGGCCATTATTATTCTTTATAGGTATTAACATTATTCGCTTAGCTACAAAGTATTTTGGATTAATGGTTGGATATGAAAAAGGGAATGAAATTATTAAAGAAATGGCAGGTGGCCGAGTTAAACGGTTAACTGAAGCTGCTTCTGTAGTTGGTCTATTTGTAATGGGAGCATTGGTAAACAAATGGACAACTATTAATATTCCAATTGTTGCGACACGAATTAAAAATGCAGATGGAAAAGTTGTAACCCAGACTGTACAAAACGTGTTGGATAGTATTATGCCTGGAATGCTTGCTTTGTTATTAACATTATTTGTTGCATGGCTGTTGAAGAAAAATGTTAATCCGTTATTAATAATTTTGGTTATCTTTATTGTGGGGATTGCAGGAAAAGCATTTGGATTTTTAGGATAAATAATCATGAAGCATGAATCATGGAGACGATTTTACTTTCTTGATTCATGCTTTTTTCATTCATTTATGAACTAAAAAAAGCCTGGGGCATAAAAATAATAAATAAGAGCATTGCCAGTCAAATTGTGGTAAAATAAAGCTAGACTAGATTAAAGGAGATATACGATGTCTTTTAGTGAAAAAATGTTACAGTCGTTGTCTGATGGTGATTTAGACG
>JAAYRJ010000197.1 GCA_012518845.1 Clostridiaceae bacterium | reverse complement strand
CATGCGCAAGATCTGACCGATAAAATTTTTTCTTTTGTTACAAAACATCCTGATGGCATCATAGTTGTTGCTGGTGGTGATGGTAGTTTAAATGAAGCTACAAATGCTCTGGTGAATTTAAATTCAACGGCTTCTCTATGTCCTATCCCTTTTGGAACAGCTAATGATTTTTGCAAAATTCTTTATCAAAACTTTGATTTTTCTAAGTTTTTAGACAATTTTAATAACTTAAAAACAAGGAAGATAGATTTGCTTTCTATCAAAGGTAAATTACGTCTGTTAGGCAATGGTCCAGAGAATGTTAATGATAAACATAAGAATTGTATTAATCAAGCCTACATCTTAAATGTAGCAAGTTTTGGTTTTGATTCTGAGGTGCTCAAATCAGCTTATGAGTATATGGTTAAGTATCCAAAGATCAAAGGTAATGGCTATTATTTAGGTGTAATCAAAAATTTCTTGAAGAAAAAATTGAAGACCTGGCAAGTTAAATTTAGCATTGATGGCAAGAAGTTAGAGGAAGAAGTTTTGCTTTCCGCTCTATGTAATGGTGCTTATTATGGTAATGGGTTCAATCCAGCCCCTAATTTTGATCTTTTTGATGGCAGATTAAATTATGTTATTGCACCGAGATTTTCACATGTACAATTTGCCAGGCTTGCTCTTAAATACAAGTCAGGTAAAGTATTAGAAATTGATCAGGTAAAGCATGGATTTGCCAAACATGTTCGCGTTAAAAGTTTGAATGATTTTCCTATAATCGCTAATTATGATGGTATTCTTTTTGAGTCATCTGAGTTTGAAATCCAAGTGATTGAAAAAGCTCTGTCTATGACATTTGTGGGAGACTTTGCTCACAGATTATTGTAATACTTAATTTTTATTCTTAATTATGTTAATAAAATTGTCTACAAAACCTGCTGTAAATCCCCATAATGTATATTCCGCCACTTCTTTTGGTAAGCAATAAAAAGGAACTTTTCTATCAAATGCATAAAAAGGATACTTTATACCACCCTTTATAAGATGAAAAGGAAAATCAGCCTCGGGATCAACTTTGATCGGAATATCAAAATATTCAGGTTGATTTGTTAAAAAATAATTTAAAGGGACTGTAAAAACATCATCTACTTCATGTTTATCAGGTTTTAGATCTGCAAGCTCAGTGTTATTTAAAATACCAACAAAACAATACACAACATGATTCTCACTTGCAGTAAAATCAATTTCACCAATAATTTCAATATTATCAGGCTTAACGCCTAACTCCTCTACTGTTTCGCGAATAGCAGCCTCTTCTTTGGTTTCACCAATTTCAATACCACCGCCTGGAAAAGAAGTTTCACCAGGCTGACTAATTGAGTTGCCCCTGACTTCAAAAATAATGTGCCACTCGCCTTCAATCTCAATCAACAGTAGCATGACAGATGCCTTGCGAGGATTGCCAAAGATTCCAGCTTGATGATTTTCAATTAATTTAACAATTTTGTTTTTATCAATCATGAATTGTATCCGTAAGTATTCTTTTCAAATTTATCTTAGTTTGTTATATAAATATTCTTAGATTTATCTTAAACAAGTTTCCAAGCTTAACGCTTACCTTTGTCATAAATTTCACCCAAAGCTCTGGGGGCTCTATTTCTTTTTGAAAAGAATATGAGTAATAATAAAGTCAAAATATAAGGTAAGGTCATAGTTAAGTCTAAATAGCTACTAGATAATTGTAGGAATTTCGCTAATTCATTTCCACCAGATCTAGCAAAACCAAAGATTAAGCAAGCAACAAAAGTTGGCATAATCTTCCAGTTTCCAAAAATTAAAGCAGCGATCGCTAAATAACCATAACCCATATAAATTGCAGGTGAAAAATTCGCAGAAATGGAGTAAGCAAAGCAAATACCGCCTACGCCTGACAATGCCCCGGATAACACAACTGCCTTAAATCTAACTTTTTCAACATCTATCCCTGCAGCATCTACTGCCTGAGGATTGTCTCCGCATGCTCTTAAATGCATGCCAAATGCAGATTTATACAATAAATACCAAGTAACTGCTAATAAAGCAATGATTATAATATTAAAAGTGTAAAAATTGTCAAAAACAGCTCCGATGATAGGAATATCTTTTAAAACTGGAATAGAGATTCTAGGGAAAACACCGATTTGAAATTTGTCAGATGGCTGTTCAAAAAAGTTTTGATTAATTTGTCTTGTCAAAAATGTCGTAATTGCTTGAGATAAGATATTAATTACAACCCCTGCAATAACTTGATTTGATTTAAATTTAATACATAATAATGCAAATAAAGTAGCATAAAGAGCCCCTCCTAAAGCAGCCATGATGATCGATAAGTAGATTGGTATATTGGAATTTTGGGAGAAATGTCCTCCTAAAAAAACAATAAACAATGCACCAGAAAATGCTCCAAAACCCAACAAGCCTTCTAGTGCTAGATTTGTTACTCCACTTCTTTCGCTATAAATGCCACCTATAGCAATAATTAATAAAGGTAATGCAAATGCTAAACCATCAATAATGATTGTTTTATACATATTATTTACCACCTTTTCTATATCTCGCACCAAAGACTTCTTTCATGTAGGAACTCATGGCACTAAACAACAAAATGATACCGCTTATTACTGCTGCAATTTCCTGTTCGACTCCTGAAACTGACCTCATATATGTTCCACCTCGATCAATAATTGTTATTAACAAAGAGGAAAATATTATTCCAATTGGATTATTGTTACCAAGTAAAGAAACAGCGATAGAATCAAAGCCAATCGAACTTAATTGATTAGGGAAAATGGAAGCTCGATACCCTAAATAAAATGTTACTCCTGCAAGACCAGCTAATGCACCAGAGATTGCCATGATCATGATAATTCTATGATTTACTTTTATGCCTGCGTATAATGCAGCATTTTGATTTAATCCTATTGCTGAGATTTCAAAACCTTGATCCGTTCTGTTCATATAGAAATGCATGAAAATAGCTACAAGAATTGCTATTACAAAGAAAATTGGGATTCGCATTTTATATGGACCAATTTCAACATTCATCAAAGTTAATCTTGCATTTTCTCCGATAACTCGGCTTTGTCTTGTGACAGGATCGACATATTGAGTGATGATGAAAAAACTAATAACATATTGAAAAATATAATTAAGCATTATCGATGAAACGACTTCACTAATGTTAAATTTTACTTTTAAGAAACCTATTAGAGCTCCGACTAAGGAACCAAGAATTATTCCAATTATTACCACAAGTGTTTTCGAAATAAATGGATTTAGTTCTTTTGCATAACCTATAGTAATAGTCGCAACAAAACCTGAGATCAACATTTGTCCAGAAACACCTATATTAAATAAACCACCCTTCATAGCAATAGATACAGCTAAGGCGGCAAATAACATTGGTGTCATAATATCAAGAGTTTCCATAAAATCAGTTACTTGACCTTGATATGCAGCGTAATTATCTTTTGGTAATGCTCCTGCTCCTTGCATTAACCCTTTTAGAGCAAGGATTGGATTTTGTCCCAATAAGAAAATAATGATCGCAGATAAAATCAAACTAATAATAACCGCAAAAATTGGAATTGAGATAAATTGATATTTTGGATTACCAAGTAAATTAAAAATTGGATTTTTATTTTTTACAGTTTTATTAGGCATTTTTGGCTACCCCCATCATCGCTTCTCCGATTTCTTCACGGCTAATATCTTTTGCATCTGCGATGCGCTGAATCTCACCATTATAGATAACACCAATTCGATCAGATAAGGCAATTATTTCATCTAATTCTAAAGAGATAAGTAGTATGGCTTTACCCCTATCTCTTTCAGCAATTATTTTTTGGTGTACAGCTTGAATAGCTCCAATGTCTAATCCTCTTGTAGGTTGTACAAATATAAGTAAATCAGAATCTAGATCAATTTCTCGAGCAATAATTGCTTTTTGCTGATTACCGCCACTCATAGAACGTACGATGGTGTCTTTACCTTTACCTGCCCTAATATCAAAATTATCAATTAACTTATCTGCATGATTAAAAATAGCCTCATCATTTAAGATATGGCGATTTGAGTAGGGTTCATGATAGTATGATTTGAGGACTAGGTTATTTGCTAAAGAAAACTCTAGGACTAGACCGTAAACCTGCCTATCTTCTGGAATATATGAAATACCTTGCTCTGTTCTTTCACGAATAGATAGCTCATTTATTTTTCGATTTTTAAGAAAAATTTCACCGCTATCTATTGGTAATAAGCCGGCTATAGCATCTGCTATTTCCATTTGTCCATTACCTGATACACCAGATAAAGAAAATATTTCACCTGCATGTACTTGAAAAGACACGTCTTTAACAATTTTTACATCAAACATATTTTTCAAGAAAAGATTTTTGACATCAAGAATAACTTCACCTTTGACGCTGTCTTCTTTTGCTACATCTAATGAAACATCCTTACCTACCATTAAATTTGCCATTGTTTGAGTGGAGGTTTCTTTGACATCTAAAACATCAATTAGTTTACCGTTTCGAAGAATAGCACAACGATCTGCTACTTGTTTAATTTCATCTAACTTATGAGATATAAGGATTATCGTTTTTCCAGCTTCTTTTAAGTTTCGAATTATTTCTAGCAAAAACTCTATTTCTTGTGGTGTTAGCATTGCAGTTGGCTCATCAAAAATTAGAATTTCTGCTTCTCGATAAAGCATTTTTAGGATTTCAACTCGTTGTCTAGTTGAAACATTCACATCTTCAATCACATCAGTTGGGTTAACATCTAAGCCATATTCTCGGGACAGATCACTAATCTTTATATCCGTCCCTTTAATATCTACCATTGGTATGCCTATCATACTTTTTTTAGGCTCAATACCCAAGACGATATTTTCTGTGATAGTAAAATTTTCTACTAGCTTGAAATGTTGATGCACCATACCAATACTAAGTTCTGTGGCATGTCGAGGTGATTTGATTTTAGTTTTTTTGCCTCTTAAATATATTTCGCCTTCGTCTGGTTCATACATGCCAAATAGCATGCTCATTAGAGTTGATTTTCCAGCACCATTTTCACCTAATAAAGCAAAAGTTTCTCCAGCTTTAATTTGTAAGTTGATTGAGTCATTAGCAATGACACCCGGAAATCTCTTTGTTAGATGGCGAAATTCGATAATATAATCATAATCTTTAGCCATATATCCCCTCATAATCTAATTTGCGTATGAATAAAGAATGCTTATAGTTTAACATAAAAAAGAAAAAGAGAATCTACAAAATCAGCAAATTCTCTTGTCTTTTAACAATTTATCGATTGTTTTTATGATTATTTTTATAGCCCTGGGAAACTTTCTACCGTTTCTTCACTAAAGTTAGATGGAGGTACTATACTTCCGTCTTTTAGTCCTTCTAAAGCTTCATCTAATTTAGCAATAGTTTCATCGGATAATTGATGACGCCCTTCATCTTTAACGTATGAGACTGAATCAGAGTCAGCACCAAGCAATTCATTTTTCCCAACAAAACTTCCATTTGCGATTGCTTCTAATTGACGTTCAACGTTTAAATGCATTACTTTTAGCACGCTAGTTAAAACAATAT
>JAAYRJ010000196.1 GCA_012518845.1 Clostridiaceae bacterium | reverse complement strand
GAAACTATTAAAGAAACTGCTACAAAAGCAATTAAAATGTAAGTAATAACATTAACAATCCCCGTGATTGAAGATAGCATAAATCCAATGTAATCGTTATAGGTAATTTTGTCAGCTTCATCCATTTTCTGATTGTAATTACTGATACTATCATTAATACCTTCTTTGGCTTCAAAACTATCTACATAAATATTAATCGTTTGCGGCTGATCGTAGCTGACCACACCAAAAGCTGAGAGATTTGTCTCTAAATTAGAGGCAGGAACTGTTTCTTCAAAAGGTAAGCCAACTAAGACATTGATTTCAGGCTCAGCCCTTTGTTGTTTAACGATTGCACTCGCTTCTGTCTGATCAATTAACAAATCAGTCAAAGCTGATGTGTAGCCAATTGGTTGATGAATAAAAGGAACTTCTAAGTCAGAATTGGGTTTAATAATTCCGCTAATTTTTAGTTCCACAGCATCAGCTAACCTTGATTCCACAATTGAATAATCATCACCTATATATGTAAAAATTCCATTATCCAGTTCCTCATAAAGTTCTGCTTCTGGATAGACATAAAATGTTTGTTCCAAAATGTCTGAAAATTCAAAACTCTGATCTTCTATTTCCACATCTTCGCCAGCAACGATAGCTTGTAAAGTTTCTTTATACTCGGACGCGGGCATAATTCCAAGATTATAAAGTGTACTAGCCATCAATTCATTATCTTGACTTAATACCAAAATTACTTCATCTGCTTTTTCTGGCCAATCACCATAAAGCAATTGATAATTATCTAAAATAAGTGGACTGATTAAGTCTTGACCATCATTGCTTGAGAGAAGTTCCGTAAAATTGTTGTATTGAACAGTGTTAGCCCCTTCTACACTATACATTTGCTGACCTTGATTTGGTAAGTAATCTGAAAAGGTGCTTCCATCTGTGTTAACTAATTCTTGATTAGGATCATGTGAAAAAACTTGAAATTTTGTTGCATAAGAATATTTAATTCCTGCTTCTCCTACGTATTCATGTATTTCACTATCAGGATTTTCCAAATATTTTTTGAAATCCTCCAAATTATTTTCTTTGATATTGCTTGTAAAACCAGAGCTCAACTCCAAATCAAGGCTATTAAGATAAATTCTATCTTCAGAATGTTCTTTATTTCCTTGTTTTCTTTGATCTTCAGCTATTTCGAAAAAACTGGTCATATCCATCGTGACATCTTCCACAGTAAGTGGATATGAAGTCATCGTTTCTTTTTGAATATCAATAATATAGTTATTAACACCAGTTGAAAGTGACAAAATCAAAGCGATACCTATAATGCCTATTGAACCAGCAAAAGCAGTAAGAATAGTTCGACCTTTTTTCTCCCACAGATTATTAAAAGATAAACCTAGGGCTGTAAAGAAATTCATAGCTGATTTTTTGGTTTTGATTTGATCTTCTTCTTTTTTTGCCTGTGAAATATTTTTAGCTTGTTTAGGAGGATGTCTCTTCTCATTTGTTTCAAACTTATCTTCTTCAATTTCGTATGGATTACTATCTGAAACAACTTTTCCATCCCGTAATTTTACAATACGGGTAGCATATTTTTTTGCTAATTCAGCATTATGAGTAACCATAACAACCAGACGATCTTTGGCAACCTCTTCTAAAAGATCTAATACTTGAACTCCAGTTTCGCTATCGAGGGCACCAGTAGGTTCGTCAGCTAATAAAATTTCTGGATCATTCACTAAAGCTCTAGCAATTGCAACTCGCTGCATTTGACCACCTGATAGTTGATTTGGTCGCTTATGAACTTGATCACCTAGTCCTACCTCCGTCAAAGCTTGTTTAGCTCGCTTGCGTCTTTCACTTTTAGAAATACCTGAAATCGTTAGAGCAAGCTCGACATTTACCAGAAGTGATTGATGCTGAATTAAATTGTAAGTTTGAAATACAAAACCAACTCTGTGATTCCGATATGAATCCCAATCTCTATCTTTATAATTTTTTGTAGAAATAGAATTAATTAATAACTCACCACTATCATAGCGATCCAAGCCACCGATCAAATTAAGCAAGGTTGTCTTGCCTGAACCACTAGGCCCTAAAACAGCTACAAATTCATTGCTACGCAAATTAAGACTTACTTCATCCAATGCCTTTTGAAGCAATTCTCCTGTCTGATACTGTTTACTAATTTTTTTTATTTGAAGCATAACTTACCTACTTATATATTAAAGTTTTTTATTTGTTCTCTGTTAGTATATGAGAACAGGAAATATTTAGTTGTAAGTTTGGGTACAAAACTAAGTTTATGTCTATAAAAAAACCTTGAAATTATCTACAACTTCAAGGTTTATTTTTAACATCAAAATTATTTACCTACTATACAGTAATTACTTACTTATTTTGGCTTTTTGAGATTCTTGCCATAATTTATCTGCAACCGGCTCCCATGCGTGAATGATATCGACAGTCTTAGCAGATAGATCCCGTACATCTTCAGGAGATTCCATATCAGTTGAATAGGCACCACTGCTCTCAACCATATTCGTCAAAGCTCCTTCATTATCGAGCAATGGACAAGGTCTTAATAAATTATCATTAAATGGTTGATTTTTACGATATGCTTGAAAGAGTGGAGATTGATAAGCTTCAAGCAAAGTTTTCTCATGAATATTAGAATCTGAATAATGAATAAATGCACAAGGCTCAATATCACCATTCGCATTAATATGTAGATAGTATTTAGCGCCTGCGATACAACCGTTAACATATTCACCGTCATTCCAAAAATCAATAGTAAAGATAGGCTTCGTATTACGATATTCGCGTATACTATGATACATTAATTCTCTTTGATCTGGACGAGCTAAAAGATCTGGGACCGCATTAACTCCTACTGGCATATAGGTAAAGAACCAAGCAAATTTACAACCCCAATCTACCAAGGCATCGATAAATTCTTCACTGGCAATATCTTCTGTATTTTCACTGGTATAGCAGCAGGAAGCACCAAAAGGTAATTTGTTTTCTTTAAGAATTTCCATTGCATTAAGAACTTTTCCAAATGTTCCTTCGCCACGGCGGGCATCGGTTGCTTCTTCAAATCCTTCAATACTAATTGCTGGTACGAAGTTTTTTACTCTTAGCATCTCGTCTGCAAATTTTTCATCAATTAAGGTGCCATTTGTAAAAGCTAAAAAAACACAATCATCATGCTTTTCGCATAATTTAATGATATCTTTTTTACGTACCAGAGGCTCTCCACCAGAAAAAATATACATGTAAGTGCCAAGCTCTTTACCCTGTTCGATAAACGAGTCGAGAGTTTCATAACTCATATTCATCTGCTGACCATAATCTGCAGCCCAGCAACCGATACAAGTCAAATTACAAGCAGAAGTTGGATCCATTAATATAGCCCAGGGGATATTACAATCATGTTCCTCAATGCTTTCTTGCTTAACCCGTTGCCAAACTAAAAAGGCATTAATAACAAAATTTTTAAAAAGTGTTTTTCGAACCTCGGTATCAACATCGTCCCACAAACTCATGACAAGCTGATACCAATTGTTTCCCTCAGGATTGTCTACAATCTCTTGAATAAGTTTTTGTTTGCTGGCACTGGTTTCACTGCGATCTATTCGCTTCCACCATTCCATCAATTTGGGAATATTTGTTTCCGGATCTTTATCTAAATAAGACAATGCAACTTCGGTCGCCTTTATAATAGCTTTATCTTTTAATCTTATATTTTTCATCTTTCACAACTTTCCTTTTCATTAAAAGCTAGATATTTTACACACATTTGACTTAAGTAACACCTGTATATTATCATCAGCAAGATAGATACAACAACAACACAAAAATAAAAAATGTGTTCTATACCGCATTAAATTTAAATTTGTGGAAAAAATTAAATTTAGAAGTTATTTTTAATCAAAAGCTAGGGGTTTATTTCAATGACAGATTTTTTAAAAAATGATAAAAAAATCGATCCACGTGTGAGAAAAACAAAACGTGCAATACGTTCTGCACTAAAAACATTATTGACTAAAAAAGATTTAGATGAAATAACCGTTAAAGAAATATCTGAAGTGGCCGAAATAAATCGTAAGACATTTTACAATCATTATGATGATATGTATCACTTAGTTGAAGAAATTGAAGATGAAATGGTTGATGTGTTTACTGAAGCATTAAATCAATTTGATTTTAGCAACCTAGATGATTCACATGAATTTTTTCACCAAATACACTATATCTTTGATAATAAGACCAGTTTAAGAACACATCTTAAGACACTTGGTTTCAGAACTTCGGTAGTTCAAAAAGTAACGACAGCAATGAAGAAGAGTCTGATGGATATTCTAAGTAATAAATTAGATTTAGATAAAAATGTGCTGGCAATTTCAATTGAGTATTGGGCAGCAGGTACCATTGCTGTTTTTGAACGTTGGTATCGTGACGATATAAATTTAGAAGTAGAACAAATAATCGACACTTTAGAAAATTTATCTTATCATGGTTTTCTAGGTTTTATTATGCCTGAAATTTAATTAATAATTAACTTATATTGTAATTGCTTATCAAATTCTAAGCCTTAACTATATATTTTATAATGGATTTTTTATGAAAAAACAAAAGAATAATGCTATCTACTTTGTGCTTATTTTCCTTATTTTAATATTCTTATTTGCTTCTATTTTTTTAATAAAGCAACCAGAGATATTGTACAAAGTACAAAATGTTTTTCTCAACATACAAAATGAATATCAAATTAAAGAGTTGGACAACGCAAATCTTATATCCTATCAATTAGAAAACACTAATTGGCAAGTTGATCAAAGTTTAATATTAATTAATAATGAGCACCCATTGCCAGAATCCTTTTCACCAAGCTTAGCCGAATATAAAGACAGCACAGTATTTATGAATAAAGCTCTTTTGGCTGATTATGCCACTTTAACCGAAGCTGTAACAGAACATACTGGTGAAAAAATGTATGTCGCTTCTGTTTATCGTTCACTAGAAGAACAAGCTCAACTACATACTAATAATCCTGATATAGCTCAGCCAGCAGGTCATAGCGAGCATCATACTGGTTTAGCTCTAGATGTTTATGTTCAAAATTTTGGTGGAATTAATTTTATTGATAGTAAAGCTGGGCAATTTGTCGACAAACACTGCGCCGAATTTGGTTTTATAATTCGTTACCCAGAAAACAAAGAAGAAATTACAGGAATTTCATATGAACCATGGCACATTCGTTATGTTGGCTTGCCTCACTCTATGATCATGGCAAAAAATTACTGGGTGTTAGAAGAATATATTAATTTTCTTGAACCAAATAAAATCTACAAAGCTAATGATTTTTTTATCAGTAGACAGGATCCTAGCCAACCTATATTATTACCAGAAAACATTGCAGAAACTCGTTATTCATACGACAATACCGGTTATATTATCATTACTGCAAAAATCAATAATTAGTTTAAATCTGTACAGTAAAATTCATAACAAGAATGACTAATTGTTTCTGCAAGGACTTTTTGTTGTTCTTCAGATGTAAGGATTTGCATATCAAAAACTTGACCTTTTTGACCGATTGTAATATCTATGCTGTTAAGATTAATTAATCTTAAACTAGTGACAATATCTTCTTTAACACCTTGTTCGAGATCATTATTTAAGGCTGGTAGCAATTGATTAATATTTTTGTTTGTTAGATTAGCCAATCGATGTCTGTTTTCTATGTCATAGGCAATATAAGCAGGGTTTTCTGACATCTCACTACTAATTGATTCACCTTGTGCACCAATCGCTGCACTTTGGTTACCAAAATATCGGACTAAACTACCACTTTCCTGCTCTTCATTACCAAATCTAAAATTGATAAAAATTCGATCTAAATATTGTCTCTCAACATCCAATAATAATCGATGTTCTGGGGTCACCCCAACAGCAGCAAAAAATGTTTGGTTCTTAGAAGAAGTTTTTATTCTAGCCAATGGATTTAATAAAGATTCTAGAACATCACTTTTAAATTTTTGTTCTGATAATTCATTGATAAAATCTTCTAAAATATCATGCCCTACAAATGCTGATTTTTGTAAATCATCATATAAATTTTCATCTAGAACAATAACAGTTGCGCCAATCGCTTCTAAACTATTTTTTGTTTCCGTTACAATATTTTTGAGAATCTCTTCATATTCTTGATCAGTTAATTCACCATTAACAATTTCATTAATATTAGAAGTTTCTTCATATGATAGCTCATTATTTGGGGAATCTAGATCATTCTCTGGCTGTTCTGATGCTGAAGATTCTATATCATCATTATCTGAACTTTCTTCCATCTTAAGCGAAGTATGTGAGAGATAGATTGTAATACCGCTAAGAGCATTTTCATCTTTTACTTTATTTAAATATATCTCAAGATCAGCTTGATGATAAATTGGCACAGCAGAGTCATAAGGCCAACTAAAAACATTTTGATTGTTTTTGGTTGTGCTCTCTACTTGCATTTGGTTGATAGGCAATTCATCTGCAATAGCTTCATCATTTTGTTCTGGCAGAATCGTATCGTTTTTTGCTGCACGATCAAATTCTTGTGGATATTTATCTACAAGAATTCCATGTACTACCAAAACAACAATGCTAATTAAGGTCAAGATACCTACAATTTTTAGTGCTTGCTTTTGCGACATTTTAGATTCCGTAACGGCTGTTTAATAATTCAACAATTCGATCTGCCATATCCGAAATTTCTTTAGTATCTTCACCTTCTATCATCACACGAACAATTGGTTCAGTGCCAGAAGGACGCACTAAAATTCTACCTTTATTGTTGAGACGTTTTTCTTCTTCTGAAATAATTGCGAGCACATCTTCATCTTCCATTGCTGCTTTTTTTCTTTCATTAGAAATTTTGGCATTTTTTAATACTTGCGGTAAAGGTTTCATAATAGAACGTGCTTCTGAAAGACGTATATCGGCATTACGTAAAGTTTTAAGAAGTGCTAAGGCGCTCAGAATTCCATCCCCCGTCGTTGAATGTTGCAATAAAATGATATGTCCACTTTGTTCTCCGCCTAAAGAAATTCCAGACTTTAACATTTCTTCTAGAACATATCTATCACCAACTTGAGTTTTTGCAAGAGTAATATTGGCAGCTTCTGCAAAAATGTCTAAACCTAAATTACTCATTACTGTGACGCAAACTTTATTGTCCCTTAAAAGACCACGTGCTTGCATACCTTTAGCAATAATCGCAATAATTCCATCGCCATCTACATGGTGACCATTTTCATCAATAGCAAGCATTCTATCAGCATCACCATCAAAAGCTATACCAATATCACAACCTTCACGGCGTACAGTTTGCTCTAATCGTTTCATATGAGTTGAACCACAATTTAAATTAATATTTTCTCCATCTGGTTCAATCCCTATGGCAATAACTTCTGCACCCAAATCAGAAAAAAGGCTAGGAGCAATATGATAACTAGCGCCATTTGCACAATCAAGTGCAATCTTCATACCTGATAAATCCACACTCATGCGTCTTTTAATATGCTCTGCATAATCTCTAGCAGCATTTGGTTTATTAATACGATGACCAATTTGCCCACCAATTGGACGCTCGATATCCTCTGTGTAAGAAGCCATCATCGTTTCGATCTGGTCTTCAACTTCGTCTGGCAATTTATAACCTGTACTTGCAAAAAACTTAATGCCATTGTATTCATATGAGTTATGGGATGCAGAAATCATAATACCTGCGTCGCAATTATACTTTTTTGTTAAATAAGCTACAGCTGGAGTTGGCACAACACCAGCAAGGAAAGCGTCTGCACCGGCAGAAGTAATACCAGCAACTAAGGCTGATTCAAGCATTGCACAAGAAATTCTTGTATCTGATCCCACCAAAATTATCGGTTTGTGGCTTTTTTCACCAGTTAAAACTCTGGCACCACAAAAACCCAATCTAAAAGCTAAATCTGGGGTTAATTCTTTGTTTGCAATACCACGCACTCCATCTGTACCGAATAATCTAGTCATATTTCCTCCAAAACATTAAGCAAGCAAATTAATTAATTTGCATTTTCATTGTAAGATCGAACAGCTATTGTTACCTCTTCCGGGGTTACATAGTCTGTTCTTGTATAAAATGGTGTATTTTTATTAATAGAAATCTCAACCGGTTGAATACCTGTTTGATCAACCTGACTAAAATCAATATACGCCTCAATCTCACGACTAGTCATATCATCTAACAAATTTTTACGACCAGTTAATTCTAATTGAACCGTTTCTGTTGGATATGTTGCCTCTAGACCTTTTTCTGCTAAAGTTTCTGTATTTTTGTAGGTCAAAATAACATTAAAGGTTTTAGAAGTGATTGGATTTATGGTGATTTGAACAAAAAACCATAATAAAGTAGCCGCAATGAGAGAAACGAACATTAATAAAAATTTTCTTGTTGGTCTAATCTCGTTGCCTAGAACATTCTTAGGCTTTTTTCTTCTGAAAAATCCAAATGGCTTTTTTTCTTCTTCATCTGGCAAAAATAAACGATGTAATTGTGTACGTAAAGCATCGCTATTATCAAGTACATAAAGTCTGCCTTCTATTGCAATACTAATTGTACCTTTCTCCTCAGAAACTACTATTGAGATAGTATCTCCCATCTCACTAGCTCCAATTGCTGCTCTATGACGAGTACCAAAATCTTTACGTAAATGATAATTATCTGATAAAGGAATATGTACCTTAGCAGCAGCTATTCTACCATCTCGAATTACAATCGCTCCATCATGTAACGGTGTACCATTATAAAAAATTTGTTTTAATAAAGTAGCTGAAACAGGAGAATCAATCTGAACTGCATTATCTTGATCTTGTAAATCACCTAGTGGTGTTGTTCGTTCCATAACAATTAAGGCACCAGTCTTAGTTAAAGACATATCATGACAGGCTTGAACAATAGATTCTATCAACTGGGAATCTGTTGTTGCTGTTTTTTCACCAAGGTATCCACTAGATCTAAAAGAGAAAAAGTTAAGACCAGAACGTCCAACAGTTTCCAGAGCACGTCGTAATTCGGGTTGAAAGATAATAACAATCGCAATTGAAAAAATAGAAATCGTATTTAACAGCAAAAAGCTGAGAAGATTTAAACTAAACACACGAGCTACGATCGTTAGTACGACAATGAAAACAATACCTTTTAGCAATTGCCAAGCTCTAGAGTCTCGTATAATTCGTAAAATATAATAAAAAATGAAACTTGTTATTAAAACATCAACAACAGCCAAGATAATATCAAGTGGCTCACCAATAAAGAGAATTCCCTCTTGTAACGAATTAAAAATATTTCTAAAAAATACGACAATTTGCTCCCATTGTCCATCTGCATTAGGCAAAAGAATTCCCTCCATTCTGCCATTTATTATATAGAGAAAAAGCAAAGTTGTGAACCACTAATATTATGATTCACAGCTTCGCTCTGAATTATCAATTACTACAACAGATTATAAGATATTCTATTTATTTTTTAGAATAACCAATAATTTCAATATTTAATCAACTATTTATGTAAAATCGGACTTATTTTTTTGTATATTGTCATGACGATTAAAGAAATAACAACACCTTTAAAAATGTTAAATGGAACAAAGACAAATGATATCAAGGTTCGCATATCTTTTACTAAGGTATTTCCTGCAGCTGCTGTCATGCCAATAATGTCATTCATATTTAAGCCCATAACATTAAAATAAAAAGGTAAATTGATGAAATAATTTACAAAAACACCTAGCGTTGTCATTACTAGCGTTCCAACAATTAGGCTAATTACTGCACCTTTTTTTGTCTTTTTCCTTTGATAAATTAAACCAGCAGCAAAAACAAAACTTCCACAGATAATAAAGTTACTTAATTCACCAACAAAACCTGTATGACTAAATGGCAAATGCGATAAATTCTTAATGAATTCGATTAATAGACCGGACCACGGTCCTAAAGCAAATGAGCCTAACAAAGCTGGGATTTCAGCAAAATCAAATTTTAAGAAAACCGGCATAAATGGAATACTAAATTCCAAATACATTAATATTATAGCAAAGGCTGATAATATACCTGTTTTAGCAATCCACTTTGTTTTCTCACTGGCTTTTGTTCTAGCATGTTTAGCATTCTCTAATTTTTGATCTGACATTTGAAACCTCCTTCGTCAGAAAGATCATTTGTCAAAGCAAAAAACCCCGACAAACGACGGGGCAACAACTAGTTTAACTAGCTATGTTTCCTTCCATCCAGACTTTACTGTCGGCTAAGGATTTACACCTTATCAATCTCTGCTGAGAGTCGCGGGCTTATGATCTTGATCAATTACCGCCGGTAGGGAATTACGCCCTGCCCCGGAAACATTTCTTCTATATTAAATTATTTTCTAACTCATGTTGTTGAGTTTTTTTGCGATTTGTGATTTTTGACGCGCTGCTTTGTTCTTGTGGATTAAGCCTTTACCTGCGGCCTTATCAAGTTTTTTCTGCGCAATCAAAGCTTTTTCTGCGGAATTTGCTGCGGAAGCGTCCAATGCTTGATGAGCATTTTTAACAACTGTTTTTAATTCACTTTTCTTATGTTTATTAATTTCAGTTCTGCGAGCACTTTGCTTTACACGCTTAATTGCTGATTTAATATTTGGCATTCTCTCACCTCCTGCGGCTTATTTCAGTTAAGTATTTTAGCACGCAAAGAATTTGCTTGCAAGTTATATTATTAAGTTCTTGCAGAAATTTGTTAATTAAGATTTATTTAAAAACATGTTTTCGATCGTTTTATCATAACATGTAAAATCTGTTAAAATAAAACAACAATTAATCTATTGAATTTTCATAAAAAATAGAAAAGAGTTACAGATGAAAAAAAATAGAACTGAAGACTTCCCAAAATTGTTTGGAAATGAATCTCGGATAAAAATTGTTCCTTTAGGTGGAATGCGTGAATTTGGTAAAAATATGACCGCCTTTCAATGGGGCAACGACATTATTTTAGTAGATGTTGGAATTGCTTTTCCAGACGAAGACATGCCTGGTGTTGATTTAATAATTCCAGATTTTAGTTGGTTGAAAAATCAAAAAGATAGAATTCGAGCAATTTTCTTAACTCATGGCCACGAAGATCATATTGGTGCAATTACTTGGTTTTTACGTGAATATCCAATCCCTGTATACGGAACTGCTATGACAATTAAACTGGTTGAAAACAAACTTAGTGATTCTGGAAAAGGCGCACGTGATCAAGGTTCAGCAATCCAAAACCCAAAGCTAAATGTAGTAAAAGATGGTGATCGAGTTAGAGCTGGTGCATTTAATGTGGAGTTTGTTCATGTAAATCATAGTATAGCTGATGCTTGTGCTCTTTTGATTGAAACACCAATTGGAAATATTTTTCATACAGGAGACTATAAAATAGATTATACTCCAGTTGATGGTGATCCTATTGATCTGCACCGGATCGCACAAATTGGTAATGATGGTGTATTAGCAATGTTTGCCGAAAGTTGTAATATCGAGGTAGAAGGATTTAGTCCTTCGGAGCAAATTGTTGGTGAAACCTTTGCAGAGTTATTTGCCAAAATTGAGGGTAGAATTTTTGTTAGTACCTTTTCATCTAATATTTTCCGCATGCAACAAATTATTACTGCAGCAGAGCAATTTAATCGCAAAGTTGCCTTAGTTGGTCGCAGTATGCTAAATGCTTTTGAAGCAGCAGACTCGCTCAACTATATTGATTATAGGAAAAACACCATTATCGACATTAAAGATATCAACAAGTTTGCTCCACACGAGCTAGTCATTATTACTACAGGCTCACAGGGCGAGCCAATGTCTGCTTTAACAAGAATGGCATTTTCGCAACATCGTCAAGTTGCAATCAATAAAAATGACACAGTGCTTATGTCTTCCAGCATGATTCCCGGTAATGAGAAAGCAATTTACCGAGTAATTGATGAACTCGTAAAAAGAGGTGCAAAAGTTATTTACCACGACTTAGCAGATATTCACGTTTCGGGTCATTGTTACAGTGGCGAGATGGCATTATTAATAAATTTACTGAAACCAAAATATTTTATCCCATCGCATGGAGAATATAGACATTTGTCTATGCATGCAAAACTTGCACAACAAATGGGAATTCCTGAGAAAAATACCTTTGTCCTTAATAATGGAGATATTTTAGAGCTTAATAATCGATTTGCTGAAGTTGTTGGGTATACAGAAGCTGCTGGTGTTTTAATCGATGGTTCGGGTATTGGCGATGTTGATGATCTTGTCTTGCGTGATCGCTTATTATTAGCTGATGATGGGGTTGTAGCTATATTCATGGTAATTGATTCTGTACAAAATGATTTGGCTGCTGAACCAATCATAGAGGCCAAAGGTTTTATTTATAAAAGTGAAATTAATGATGTGATCAAGAGTTGCCAAAATCAAATCTACTCTTTTGTCGACAATGCTAGACGAAGTAAATCTAAGAAAAACAAAAAAACACTGAAAGAACGGATTGATTCGGGTAGCTTATATCAACAAATCAGACAAATACTTTATGAACAAACGAGACGTAGACCAATGTTGATCATTTCTACGGTAGAGTTGTAAGTAAACTCAATTCTTAATTTAACATGAGTCCCTTCTGGAAAAACATAGCTCCAGAAGGGATTTTTGTATTTTAATGACCTCTTCTAACACTAATCACACCTGAAATTGCTTTTATCCGTCCGATTAGTTTTTCTAATGAGATGTTGTCAGTAATTTTTATCGTTAATAATAAATTTGCAGTCATATCTTTGGCAGATTGGATATTACCCGACACAATAGTGAATTGTTCCTCAGCAATAGCTTGTGAAATATCTGCTAAAAGTCTTGGTCGGTCGCGACTAATAATACGCAAATCAACATAAAAACCTGAAGATTTAGAATCGGTCCAAGTAACATCTATCAGACGTGAAGCTCTTTCAGCATCTTCTAAAGAACGTTCACTTTTTTCTAATATACTTTGAATATTAGGACACTTAGTACGATGAACAGTTACGCCTGATCCTCTTGTAATATAACCAATAATTGAATCACCAGGAACTGGTCCACAGCACCGTGCCAATTTAACTAAAACATTATCTAGGCCTGTTACAGTAACGCCTGGATCCTGTTTAGAACGTTTCTTTTCTAAGTCTTGTTTACGGGTTATACTACTTGCTTCTTTGAGCAAGTCTTCCTTGGTCAATTGGGAGGTAGGGCTATAAACAACTTCACCTTTGCTATTAATGCGGTAACCCAACTTCTCTCGCTCTTCTATTGGTAAAGCTTTTAGATAATTATTTTTTAACTTTGGCGCTACCTTACCAATTGAAATGCCACCATACCCTAACGAAGCGTAGAGATCATCTAATTTGTGGAATGAATGATTATTTAGAATTGGCTTATAATATTCTTTTTGAATTAATTGTGAAGGCTTAAAACCTAATTTTTCTATCTCACGCTCTAAAATATCTTTACCACGACTAATATTTTCCTCTCGCATTGATTTCTTAAACCAATTTCGAATTTTTGATTTAGCTGAGGATGTTTTAACAATATTGAGCCAATCCCTACTAGGACCAGGAACTTTATCTGATGTTAATATTTCAACAATATCCCCACTTCGAAGTTTGTAATTTAAAGGCACCATCCGACCATTTACTTTAGCACCAAACATCGAGTCACCGACTTCACTGTGAATTTGATAAGCAAAGTCTATGGGTACAGATCCAGCTGGTAATGATTTAACATCACCTGTTGGAGTAAAGACAAATACCTCATCTATTACTAGACCCGTCTTGAGAAGATCCATAAACTCAGATGCATCGCTCATATCTTTTTGCCATTCCAGCAATTGTCTCAGCCAAGTCAATTTTGCTTCTATTTCGTCTTCTTTCTTAGCCGACTTACCCTCTTTATAGAGCCAATGAGCTGCGATTCCATATTCGGCTGTTCGATGCATTTCAAAAGTTCTGATTTGAACCTCAAACGGAACACCATCTGGCCCAACTACGGTCGAGTGTAATGATTGGTACATATTGACTTTTGGCATTGCGATATAGTCTTTAAAACGGCCAGGCATTGGTTTATACAATTCATGCACTAAACCTAAAACTGCATAACAATCACCGACTGTTGGTACAATAATTCTTGTAGCAAAAAGATCATATATCTCATCTAATGTTCTATGTTGGGCTTTCATTTTTTTATAAATACTGTAAAAGTGTTTAGGTCTACCTTCAATTTCCGCTTCTATCCCCATTTCAGAAATTTTTGTATTCATTTCTGCTACAATTTTTTCGAGATAGTCTTCTCGTTCAGAACGTTTTTGAGAAATAGCACCAACTAGCTCATAATAAGATTCTGGCTCTAGGTAGCGTAAGCAAATATCTTCCAACTCCCATTTTATCTTGTAAATACCTAGTCTATGGGCTAAAGGTGCATATATATCCAAGGTTTCTTGTGCTTTTTCTTTTTGCTTTTCCGGTGACATAAAGCGGAGAGTTCGCATATTATGCAAACGATCTGCAAGCTTAATCAATACAACCCTAATGTCTTCTGCCATAGACAAAAACATTTTACGGAAATTTTCAGCTTGAACTTCTTCTTTTGAGGAAAAATGAATTTTGCTTAATTTTGTGACACCATCTACCAATAAACGAACATCTTGACCAAATTTTTCTTCAATATCATCAAGACTATATTCTGTATCTTCAGCTACATCATGTAAGAGTGAGGCAATTAACGTATCCTGATCAACCTCTATATCTATTAAAATTTCCATGACTGCAATAGGATGAATAATGTAATCTTCACCAGTTGCACGTTTCTGTCCTTCATGAGCATGTTTCGCAAACTCATATGCTTCCCAAATTTTATTGCCAGACGAAGCTCCTGAATAACTAACAAATTGTTCTAAAAGATCGCGCATCATTCGATCATCTTCTTGATAGCGTTCTTCTATATCACTGGAAGATTTAATCTCTGTTTCCAAAGCATTCTCTATTGGTATTTTATCAGTCTTTTCAGCCAATTTTATATTTTCAGGAGAAAACATTTGTTTGTTTAAATTATTATCATTCATGTATAATATACCCCTGTTCATTTAAGTTTCTCCAAGTTTGCGATTCCTGTATGCTTAAATTGCCTTCACTTTTTGGCAACAAATTTATCTTACAATTGTAGGAATCACTCACTTGTATTTCTAAAATCAAAATTTCACTCAACATATCTAATATTCTTAGTAATATAAAGGGATTCAAAAAGAGTTGCATTTCTCTAACTATAGCTCTTGCTAAAACAGCAATATTAAAGCCTTTACCTAACTCTGGTGAATATTGATAAATGTATTTTGTGACATTCGTTATTTGCTCATTTGTAACCGAAAACTGATTACGGTTAATACCGTACATTTTTTCTAAATTATTAATTTGATTTATCTCAATCTGATACGTGTTTTCAAGCCGCTCAACATCATCCCAGATTAAACTATTTAAGGTTGGAACTGCCATATCCAATACTTGTAATTGCATTTTATATTGTCCATTCCATTCTCGCCAATTTAAATATAAAAGTAAATCGACAGAATCATTTTGCTTGAAAATACGGGAAAATTCTTGAGCGTTAAAAGCAATTCCAGAAACAATTCGTAAGTCACTTAAACGTAAATCCAAACTAATATGTTTTCCTTGTCCAACTTCTCGCCATTGATCAATATAAACATTTTTCAAGACAAAAGTTGGTTTTTCATTTTTTTGACCAAATGGCTCTAGACTGGTCAATCTTTCAGCAAATTCATCACAAATCAACTCATGTGGCAATTCTAAGCTATATTGTCGATCCGAGATTTCAGATTTTTTGACAGGATTTGCTCTTGCATAATCTATGACTGTTTTCTTGAAAAGCTCAAACTTTTCCTTAGCAACAGTCACACCTGCAGCTTGCAAATGTCCACCATAAGAAATTGTGTGTTCTTCGGCTGAGGTGATAGCTGCTAAAATATCAAAATTACCTAAGCTTCTGGCTGAACCTTTTAATTCACCTTCTGAACCTGAAAATGTGATAACCGGCACAGAAAATCTTTCCATCAAGCGCGAACTAACTATACCTATTATTCCTTCATGCCAATCATAATCTGCAACCAAAATAATATTCTCTTTTTCGGATTTAGGCATTGCATCAATTTTTGTAATCGCTTCTTCATAGATTTTGCGTTCCAAATCTTTACGTCTGTTATTTAATTCTTCGAGCCTTTCTATGGACTTTTCAACTACGCTTATATCATCAGATAGAAGCAAATCTAAGGCAGGTTCTATATCACCCATTCTGCCAGCGGCATTAATACGCGGTCCAAGTACAAAACTAAAGAACGATGCTTCTATAGAGTTGCTCGTATTAAAGTTTTTTGCCATTGTTCTAAGCCCGAGTGGAGCTTTATCTTTAAAAATTCTTGTTCCTAAAGCCACGATCGCCCGATTTTCTTCTTCCAAGGGCATCGAATCTGCCACCGTACCTATAGCGGCTAGACATAATGCAGGTGATAAGTCAATTTCTTCAACTTGTAAATAATTGACTAAAGCTTCTGCTATTTTATAAGCAACTCCAGCTCCAGCTAGTTCAGCAAATGGATAATTATCTGTCGCGACTTGTGGATTAATTACTGCTAATGCATTTTTCATATAATCACCGGCTGGCTGATGATGATCACTAATTATAACCTTAATATTCGCCTGCATCAAAGTGTTTATTTCAGCATAATTGTTAATTCCACAATCAACAGTAATAACAAGGTTTGGCTTTAATGCAATAACTTCTTGAACTGTATCTTCAGAAAGTCCATAACCATCATCTAATCTATTTGGAATAAAGTAAGAAACGTCAGCACCAAGTTCTTGCAAAAGCCGAACTAAAATCGCTGTCGAAGTGATGCCATCACAATCATAGTCACCATAAATAAGAATTTTTTCTCTTTTATCCAAACTTTGTGCAATAATTTCACACGTCAAATACATGTCCTTAAACAAAAAAGGATCGTGCATTTGGACAAAATCTGGCTCTAGGAACTCATTTTGCTTGACTTCATCGTTTAGTCCTTTTGCTTCAAGTAAGGCCTTAATTCCAAGATCTATTTTCTCTAAACTCGACAACTTTTTATCTTTTAAGAGTGTCTCGTTGTAGACTTGCGTTAAAGGATTTGGATACCATTTTCTTTTTTCTAATACATTTTCTTTAATCTCAAACACTTCTTTCGATAGTTATTAATTAACGATATCTTAACATATCTAATCTAGATAGATTGTAATATTAGTTTCATTTTTAAAAAGATATAAGTACAAAAAAAGAGGCCCGCTGTTAAAGACGAAACCTCTTGTCGATTACTCTTATTCAACTACTCCTAGCGTTTTCGCTTGCGAGCAGCTTCAGATTTTCGTTTGCGCTTAACGCTTGGTTTTTCATAGTGCTCGCGTTTACGAACTTCAGCGAGAACACCTGATCTAGCGCAAGAGCGTTTAAAACGTCTGAGAGCACTGTCTAGGGATTCGTTCTCTTTAACCCTGATCTCTGTCATCTAACTTTTTCACTCCCCTCACAGTGGATTAAATTCACTGTGTATGATAACAGTATCCAACAAAGTTTACAAGTTTTTCTCTTGAAAGGATCATGTGCATCTTATATATGCCTTGGAGCTGATTGTTAGATTATGAGATAACAAAGCATTACATCTATCATTGTTTAATCAACTCAGCTAGAATATTAATAACATTATATTAGAAAGTTGGTACTTGATGATTAATTTTAATTTTAATGATAGTGGTGGTGTTAAGGTTGTCTTTGCTGACCAAACAGATCAAACTGAAATTATAAAATGGGCAAAGAAAGTAACTAATTTTAAAGCTAAAGCTGAGGATATAATTTACCTACCCAGTATTGATAATACGAGCTATATTCTAATTGGTCTCGGCGAAAAAGATGAAATAAAAATTGATAGTCTGCGCACTATTGGCTTCAAATTATTTCAAAAAGCCAAGCAGAATAATGTAACAGAAATTGAAGTTGAATTACCTTATCTAGAAAATCTAGAGATTAATTCACCGATCGATGCTTTTGTTGAAGGTTTATGGCAGGGAACTTATCAATTTGACAAATATAAAGCTAAAAAAGAAAATAATTCAAATCAAGAAAACTTTAATTTAAAAATAAATTTTAGTTTGGCTCCTGAATATGATATTTCAGAAGCAGATTTTAATTCTCGAACAACTAAGATTGCTGAAATTATGTCTGGTGTGTTTTTAGCACGTGATCTCGTTAATGAAACAGCTAATTATTTAACTCCAACAAAATTAGCAGAAGCTGCAGTAAATAATTTAGAACCGCTTGGCATTGAGGTTACAATTTATGAACGTGAAAAGATTTCTGAAATCGGAATGTCAGCTTTCCTGGCTGTTGCCCAAGGTTCTGACCAAGAGCCTCGTTTCATTATTATGGAATATAAAGGCAATCCTCATTCAGAAAAAAGTATCGGACTAGTTGGCAAAGGTATGACTTATGATACCGGAGGTTATTCGATTAAACCTACTTCTGGAATGCTTAGTATGCACTGTGATATGGGCGGTGCCGGATCGGTTATTGGGACAATGTACGCACTTGCAAAAACAAAAGCAAAAACAAATGTGATTGCAGTTATTGCAGCATGCGAAAATATGATTTCAGGACGTTCATTTAAACCTGGAGACATTATTAATTCATTGTCTGGCAAAACAATTGAGATTGACAATACAGATGCTGAAGGACGTGTAACTCTAGCCGATGCAATTTACTTTATTACCAATAATTTAAATGTTGAGAAAGTAATTGATCTTGCAACCTTGACAGGGGCTTGTTTGGTAGCCTTAGGCGAAGAGTATACAGGTGCTTTGACTAATGATGAAGATTTCTACAATGAATTTTACGATGCTGCTCAAGCTGTGGGTGAAAAAGTTTGGCTCTTGCCAAATGATAAGAAATTGGCAAAAAACAATGAGTCAAAAGTTGCAGATCTCAAAAATTCTGGTGGGAGATTAGCAGGCACAATCACTGCCGGACAATTTATAGAGAAGTTTGTTGCAGACGAAAAGCCATGGATCCATCTTGATATTGCGGGAACTGCCTACCTAAGCAAACCAAATGATTATTTACCTGAGCGTGCTACCGGTGTTCACGTTAAAGCTTTAACAAAATTGCTAAGCTAAGGCAATGATCAATAATTGAGAAAATAGGACTTAAATAAATTGACCCTCTTTCTTTAAGATATCAGAAAGAGGGTTTTTAAATTAAACTAGTTATATAAACAAACAAATTTTCAAAAATTTTTTGTTAACAAAAAACTATAAGAGACTTAATGGTAATTCTTGACCACCTATCAAATGAAAGTGAAGATGGAAAACAGTTTGACCTGCTTTTTCACCATTATTTACAATAATACGAAAACAATCTTCGGTCTCACAAATTTCTGCCACTTTACTAATTGCTTCTGAAATTGCGGGCATAATCTCATCTTTTTGCTCAGATTTTCCCAAATCATAAATATTGGCAAAATGAACTTTTGGTACAATCAACACATGAACTTTGGCTACCGGATTTGCATCCTGAAAAGCTATCACGTGCTCATTTTCATATACTACACTAGAATCTATTTCTTTGTTTGCTATTTTACAAAAAATACAATCTGCCATAATATTCCTTCCTTTTTATATTTCTTTAATTTTTTCTCTAATAAAAGCAAATGCTTGATCTATCTTAGAAGCATCTTTGCCACCTGCTTGGGCCATGTCTGGACGACCTCCACCACCTCCACCTGTAATTTTTGCCGCTTCACGGATTATATTGCCAGCATGAACACCATGTTCTACTGCTTCTTTATTTGCCATGATAAGCCAAATTACATTGTTTTGGTTTTCTGAAGCTAATACAATCATGTATGGCTCAGATTGAAAATGAGCTCGCATCTGATCACCAGTTTGACGTAATTGATTTGCTTCGGCATTTTCTAATTTTGAGAAAGTTACTTTTATCTCCCCAATAGTTTCAACATTTTTTATTAATTCATCTGCTTTTTGAGTTGCTTGCGAAGCTTTAATTGTAGATATTTCTTTTTCCAGCTCTTTTTGTTTATCCTGAAGTTGCTCAACACGTTCTATTATCTTGTCTGGACCAGATTTCAACATCTCAGAAATGTTCTTGATAATCTCAGCTTCATTAGTTGAATAATCGTAAGCATAAGTACCTGTTACAGCTTCTATTCTTCTTACACCTGCAGCTATACCTGTTTCGGATGTAATCCTCAAGCTACCTATCTGAGAACTATGATCTAAATGGGTACCTCCACACAATTCTTTGCTAAAATCTCCAATTGATACAACTCGAACATTATCCGAATATTTTTCTCCAAATAAAGCTCTGGCACCAGCTTGCTTTGCTTCAGCTAAACCCATTAACTCTGTAGTGACAGGAATATCAGCTAAAATAGCCTCATTACATATGTGTTCAATTTTATTTAACTCATCACGATTAACTGGTTCAAAATGTTTAAAGTCAAAACGCAAACGATTTGCTTCAACTAAAGATCCAGCCTGCTCCACATGCTCACCCAGAACTTGATAAAGAGCCTGATGTAAAATGTGAGTGCCTGTATGATTACGTTCTGTTTCTAAACGAGTTTTTGCATCTACAGAAAATGTCATCTGAGTTCCGCTTTCAATTGTACCTTCAAGGACTACTCCCTGATGCAAATATATATTCGAACCATTTTTTGTAACTGTTTGGATTTTCACTTTAGAATGACCATCTTGAATTAGACCAGTATCACCAACTTGACCACCAGCTTCTGCGTAAAAAGGTGTTTGATCACTAATAATAATCACAGGCTCATCTTTACTGGCAGTTTCTATGACTTCTAAGCCATTATCTGTATTTTGTAATAGGTAAAGCACTGTGGCTTCTAATTCAGTTACGTCATATCCTAAAAATTTTGTTTCTTGGCTCTGATCAACTACTTCTGGTAAACTGCTATCATCCCAAGCAGAGTCAGTATTTGCTAAAGTTGCTTTTCTAGCTCTTTCTTTTTGCTCTGCCATCAATTGATTAAATCCCTCTGTATCAATAATAATGCCTTTTTCTGCAGCTATTTCACGAGTTAAATCAACTGGAAAGCCATATGTATCGTGCAGTTTAAAAACTTGTTCGCCACTTAATTCGTTTAAATTTTTATCTTTGCTTTCCGCTAGATATCTGTTAAGAATTTCTGTTCCTTGCCTGATAGTTCTAGCAAAAGATTTTTCTTCTTGGGTGATGACGCGCATAATATAATCGTATCGGTCTTCAAGTTCTGGATAGGCGGATTTTGATTGATCAATTGCAATTTTTGCTAAATCGGTGAGAAATGAGTCTTCGATTCCTAGTTTTAGGCCATAGCGAGCCGCTCGTCTAATCAAACGTCTGAGTACATAGCCGCGGCGTTCGTTTGATGGTTCTATTCCATCACTTATCATAAAGACAGTACTTCGAACATGATCTGTAATAACTCTAATTGCCGCATCAATGTCTTCTGATTGACCATATGTGACATTCGCTAATTCACATGTTCGATCTAATATTGCCTTTACAGTATCGACCTCAAAAATCGTACCCACGTCTTGCATAATACTAGCCAGTCTTTCGAGACCACAACCTGTATCAATGTTTTTGTTTTTTAGCGGGTGATAATTTCCCTCTTCATCTTTTTCAAATTGAGTGAAAACTAAATTCCAAAATTCAATAAAACGATCACATTCACAACCGACTGTACAATTTGGATCACCACAACCATACTTTTCGCCTCGATCATAAAATAGCTCTGAACATGGACCACAAGGACCTGTGCCATGTTCCCAAAAATTATCTTCTTTACCAAATCTAAAAATTTTTTCTGAAGGAATACCAACTTGATCGTGCCAAATATCAAAGGCTTCGTCATCTTCTTCATAGATTGTTATATATAGCCTATCTTCTGACATATGTAAGACTTCTGTACAAAATTCCCATGCCCAACTTATTGCTTCTTCTTTGAAATAATCTCCAAATGAAAAATTACCTAACATTTCAAAAAAAGTAGCATGTCTGGCAGTAGAACCAACAATATCAATATCTTGAGTTCTAACACATTTTTGGCAAGTAGCAATCCTTTTAGATGGTGGACTTTCTGCACCGGTAAAGTAGGGCTTTAATGGCGTCATACCAGCGTTGACTAATAATATCGATGGATCATTTTTAGGGATCAAAGAAAAACTTGGTAGAATTAAATGTTGTTTTGTTTCAAAAAATTCTAAGTATTTTTCACGTAATTCATTTAAGCCCATTGATTTCATTAATATTCTCCTTTATTAACATAAAATAACTATTTTTATAAAATTAAATTTAATTAAGAATATAGCACAATCTTTTAAATAAAATAAGCTGAGCCATATTTAAAAGAAACAGAACTCAGCTTAAAAATGTTAACCTAAAAAATTATTATCATCTTAATCAATGTAATCAGCAAAAACATATCCTTCGATGCCTTCTGCTGTTTGAATATAATACCAATCATCAACTACATCAAGAATTTGGACCGCACTACCCTCGACTAATACTCCAGCAACCGCACCGTCTGTATTTGGTTCGGAGCGAATATTGAGAATCTCCGTATTAACTGTGCCTGTGCCTCCTGCTTGCAACTCTCCACTTGGTTCTGTGATGTCTGTGTCGTCTGTGTCACCCGTGTCTGGAGTCCCAGTTTCATCAGTAGGTTCTTCTGTATCAACTTCATCACTTGCAGGTGGTTGAACTGGTGTACGAACATTGTCCTCATCAGTATTAATAATGGCTGGTTCATCAATAGAAATAGATTCAGTTTCTTCAGCATCATTCGGATCATCACTAAAGAAAAACATACGAGCCAAAGCATAAATACAAACTATACAAATTAAAATCAAAATGGCATAAATAACATTTCGTCTGACATTTGAAGATCTTTCTCCTTCGTAATAGTCCTCTTCATACTCATATTCATCTTCATCATCATAATCGCTAATGTCTGATTCCCATTCATCTTCACTTAAATATTCATCATCAACAAAATCATTAAAATCTTCATCTGCAT
>JAAYRJ010000195.1 GCA_012518845.1 Clostridiaceae bacterium | reverse complement strand
CATGTTAGACCTAGTCATGAACAAGGTGGAGCACATGCTGCCGATGGTTATTCCAGAAGCACAGGCAAAACAGGAGTTGTCATTGCAACTAGTGGCCCAGGTGCGACAAATTTGATAACCGGTATTGCCACAGCAAATATGGACAGTATCCCAATGGTTTGTCTGACAGGTAATGTCGCCAGTCATCTATTAGGGAAAGACGCCTTCCAGGAACTGGATGTTTTTGGTGCAACCATGGCTGTAACAAAGCATAATTTCATTGTACGTGATGTTTCTTTGCTACAAGACACAATTCGCAGAGCTTTTTTAATCGCAAATTCTGGACGTAAAGGTCCTGTTTTAATTGATATTCCAAAAGACGCAATGCAAAATAAAACAGAATATAAGTCTAAAAAATCTTTAACTAATCATAAGTCGGAGACTCCTGATCCAAATGAGATTGCAAAATTAGCTGAAATAATTAACAGCTCCAAGCAACCAGTTATTTATGCTGGTGGTGGCGTAATTTCAGCCAATGCTCATCAAGAATTAAGAGAATTAATGAATAAATCTTCAATTCCTGCAGTTAATACAATTATGGGAATTGGTTGCTTAGGTGAAATTGATAGATTACATCTAGGCATGGTTGGCATGCATGGAAAAAATAGTTCTAATTTTGCGATTGAAAATTCTGATCTCTTAATTGCCTTAGGAACTAGATTTTCAGATCGTGTAGCTCTTAATACCAAACATTTTGCACCTAATGCAAAAATTGTTCATGTAGATATTGATAATTCTGAAATTAATAAAAATGTTTTAACAGATTTTAGTATTGTTGGCCATTTAAAAGATGTTTTAGAGGCTGTTATTCCTCATATAGAAGAACAATCAAGAGATGATTGGCTAAATAAAATTGATGAACTTCGCACTGAAGATTATGTACCAGAAGATTCAGATACAGAAATTAGGCCACATCAGTTATTAAGATATGTCGTAGATCAAGTCGATGAAGATGCTATTTTTGTGACTGATGTAGGTCAACATCAAATGTGGACAGCCCAACATTGTGCTAGAACTAAGCCTCGAACATTTTTAACTTCTGGCGGTCTTGGCACCATGGGATTTGGCTTTGGGGCTGCAATTGGCGCTAAAGTTGGTAACCCAGACAAAACAGTTGTTCATATTTCAGGTGATGGCTCATTTACAATGAATATGAATGAATTAAAAACCGCTGTTGATCATGGGATTAAGACAATTAGTGTTATAATAAACAATCATACCCTAGGTATGGTTCGTCAATGGCAAAATTTATTATATGACAAACGCTTTAGCAAAACTGATATTGATCATTCTATGGATTATGTAAAATATGCTGAAGCTATGAATGCAAAAGGCTATAGTTGCACAACAATTGATGAATTTGAAAATGCCTTTCAAGATGCATTAAAACAAGATAAACCATGTATAATTGAGGCAGTTATAGATAAAGATGCTATGGTATTTCCAATGATTCCAGCTGGTGGAACTGTTGATGACATTATTATGGATTAAGGAGACGAAAATGAGAGTAATTAGTATTTTAGTAGAAAATAATGCTGGTACTTTAGCGAGAATTGCTTCGCTCTTTGCAAGACGTGGTTATAATATCGATTCTTTAACAGTGTCAGCAACTAAAGACGCAAAAATATCACGCCTTACCGTTACGGCACAACTCAACGATTTGGAAGTTGAACAATTGATTGCTCAAACAGAAAAATTGCAAGAAGTACAAGAAATTGAAGAATTATTTGCAAGTTCATCTGTGTTACGAGAAATTATGCTGATCAAAATAAAAGTAGATAATGGTAATCGTAGCCAAATTATGGAGATTGCTTCTGTCTATGGCGGTGTGGTAGTCGATCTGTCACCCGAAAGTATGATTTTAGAATTAACCGGAAAACCAGCAAAAATTGATGCTTTTATTAAAATGCTGCAAGACTTTACTGTGGTAGACTTTTGCCGTACAGGCGTAACTGGTATGGCTAGAAATTAGATAAAAAAAGGAGAATTTAAATGGTAGAGAAATATTATGACAAAGATTGTAATTTAGATAATTTAGTAGGAAAAAAGGTAGCTATTATTGGCTTTGGTTCACAAGGACATGCGCATGCTTTGAATTTGATGGAAAGTGGAATTGATGTTGTTGTTGGCTTGTCCAAAAATTCAACTAGCCGTGCACAAGCTGAAGAATTTGGCTTAACTGTATTAACTGTTGAAGAAGCGGCCAAACAAGCAAATATTGTAATGATGCTGGTACCAGATGAAGTTTCCGCAGATTTATATAATGAAAAAGTAGCTCCATATCTCGAAAAAGGCGATACTTTAATGTATGCACATGGATTTAATATTCATTATAATCTAGTTATCCCAAAAGAAGATCTTGATGTAATTATGGTTGCCCCAAAAGGCCCTGGTCACACAGTAAGAAGTGAATATGAAAGAGGTTTTGGTGTTCCTTCCTTAATTGCTATCTATCAAGATGCAACTGGTAATGCTAAAGAAACAGCCTTAGCTTATGCATCTGCGATTGGAGCTGGTAGAGCGGGCATTTTAGAAACAACTTTCCAAGAAGAAACAGAGACAGACTTATTTGGAGAGCAGGCTGTTTTATGTGGTGGTGTAACTGCTTTAATGAAAGCTGGTTTTGAGGTATTAGTTGAAGCTGGCTATGAACCAGAAATGGCTTATTTTGAATGTATCCACGAAATGAAATTAATTATCGACATGGTTGTTGAAGGTGGTTTTGCAAATATGAGAAATTCCATTTCCAACACAGCCGAATATGGCGATTATACAGCAGGTCCTAGAGTTATTACCGAAGATGTAAAAGAAAATATGCGTGAAATTTTAGCAGATGTTCAAACAGGAAAGTTTGCATCAGAATTTATCCAAGAATTCTCTGCTGGTAAAAAGATTCGTTTCTTAACAACTAGACAAAAAGAAGCTGAACATCAATTAGAAACTGTTGGTGAAGATTTGCGTGGCATGATGCAAGGCTTAAGCAACAAAAAATAATTGCTAATTAATTTAGTCGACAAGCGAAAAAATCAGATTAATAAATGAGGTGTCAAATGAAATTACCAAGTGATAATGTCATACGTGGTCCTGAAAGAGCTCCAAATAGAAGTCTATTTTAT
>JAAYRJ010000194.1 GCA_012518845.1 Clostridiaceae bacterium | reverse complement strand
GGCAGAAAATGGAATGGTATTTCAACTCAAGAATTTATAGATACCCTTGATTTTTATTTAAATTGGTTTGTCAATGATAGGATAAAAATTGGACTTGGTGGGTTAAGCCCATTACAATACAGAAAATCGATTGGTGCTAATATTTAAGTCCAAGTTTTTGTCCGCATACCCAGAGCGACAGTCGATATGGATTTTCAACTTAAGAATAAACATATATCTGAAGCTAACATTGAGAAAATGATTAGGGACATCTTAGGTGTAAATGACTCAAATATTGATTATAGTATTGCCAGCATAAAGCCAATCAAAGAAGCAGATTTTTATGGTGGTTTTAGAGTAATGTTATTAGCAAAACTTGAGAATTTAAAACAGTATGTACCTATAGATGTGGCAACTGGTGATGTAATCACGCCTCATCCTATTAACTATCAATATGAGAGTGTCTTTGATAAAAACTTGATTTCAGTTAATGCCTGCCCTATTGAAACGCTGGTTGCTGAAAAGCTAGAAACAGTATATTCAAGAGGTTTTTTGAATAGCAGAAGTAAGGATTATTTTGATTTATATTTAATATGGATGATGAAAAGTAAAGAGTTAAATAAAGATATCGTAAAAGAAGCTTTAACAAATACTTTTTCTTATAGAAATACTGAACTTGATTTTGTTAAAATGAAAAAATTATTAACTCAACTGGATAATCCTATATTCTTAGACAGATGGGAAGCATACAGAAAGAAGAATAATTTTGTTGGTGAATTAAGTTTTCAAGAGGTTTTAAAAAGTATATTAAAATTGATTGAATTTTTAGAATAGTTTTTTTGAATCCGAAACTGGGACTGGGATGGGTAAAATATTCAAAAAAACAATACGGTTTGTATCGGATAGTTCGGGTGCGAACTACAAGAAACGTCCTAAAATCAACCTTTAGAACCTATCGTAATTTTCCAGAGATCAAGTGGGAGTAGTTTATATACTAGAACTGTAATTTATCAACAATAATTCTACCGTTACAACACAACGCAAAAGTGCAACGTATACTTTTTACGTTGCACTTTTGCGTTTGCTTTGCAATGATAAATGTCAAAAAGTAAACGTAACGGAAGGTAAATCAGGACCATCTATTAGTCAAATTTTACATAAAGAATCGATTAAAAAAATATCACTATTAACTTGCAAGGACAACCTAATAGAAAATTTAAACAAACAAAAGGAGAATAAAATGTGGAAATGTCCTAAGTGTGGAAGAGAGTTTAAGAATACAAATCAAGGGCATTATTGCGGGGAAAAACCTAAAACAATTGATGAATATATTGAGGCTCAGGATGAAGATAAGAGAGCTGATCTTCGCTTGATGCACCGTGTTATCAAGACTGCAATTCCTGATGCGGAAGAACGTATCTCCTGGAGCATGCCAACTTTTTGGAAACAACATAATATTTGTCATTTTGTGGCAGCAAAGCAGCACATAGGCTTTTATCCAGGAGCGCAAGCAATAGAGGAGTTTTCGGATCAGTTAACAGAATATAAAACTTCTAAAGGAACTATTCGCATACCTTATGGAAAAATAAAAGCAGACCTTGTAGCTGAGATTGCAAAATGGTGTTATGAGACGGGTCATCATGCCTAAGCGAGATTTAAGACTAAATATATTTTGCCTAGTCCTAGAGAATAAATTTAAAGATATTTCTATACTAAAATAATACTATTTCTATAAAAACAAAGAATAATAGAAAAATTCGAAGACTAGTTAAAAATCCCAACCTTTTGGATCAGGATAGATTTCAGAACTAGTCTATTTTCTTGTTTTAATTTTTCACTATTTTTGTTAAATCTTCAAAACATAAAATTAAATTCTAATATTGTATTGATTTATCATATTATATTAAATATAATATAGTAAATCACATAAACGAATGATGAAATTTCAAACTAACAAGAAAGGAGACATCTATGGCATTTCCAATATCGGCAGCTCTTTTAGACTATTGCGTCTTGGCCATAATTGCACGCAAGGATGAGTATGGATATTCGATAACCCAACGGCTTCAATCAGTCATGAATATATCGGAATCGACCTTGTACCCAGTTCTTCGGCGCTTACAGCAAGCACATTTTTTAGAAACCTACGATCAACCCTTTCAAGGACGAAATCGTAGATATTACAGAGTGACAAATAAAGGTATCAAACAATTGTCTATTTTTGCAAAAGAATGGGAAGAACATAAACAGATGGTAGATTATCTGGTCAGAACTGAAGAAGGAGGGGATGAGCATGACGAGGGATAAATTTATAGCTGAACTAAATAAACATTTGCGAAAAGCACCAACACAAGAGCGCTTGGATATAATCGCTTATTACAATGAAATGTTTGACGACAGAGGGATTTATGGAAATGCAGAAGTTCCTCCTGATATAGGGCAACCACGCCAAATTGCCTATGAAATTTTGAGAGATGCTCAGATTGCACAGTCTAGTATAAATGATAAGAGCACGACCAATATTATTCTGATTATTATTTTAAGTATTTTAGCTTTACCGATTGGCTTACCACTTGCAATTGCTCTAGTTGCTCTTGTAATTGCGGCCGTTGTGACAGTACTAGCAATTATTATGGGTATTGTTATTACTTTTGCAGTTAGTTTATTTGCCAATATTGGTTTACTAATTACTAAGCCTTTTTCTTTGAGCGCTTTACTCTTTACTATCGGTGGTACCTTACTTAGTCTTGGAATTATTTTGCTAATCATTAGTTTTTTTCGTTGGATTGGCAGAAAAATTGCCGAGTCAATTCGCCGCAAAAGTGAAGCTAAGAAACGAAATACTTACTATTCACCTTATAAAACAGGTTACCCAGGTCATCAAAGTGAAAATTATCAATTAGCTGATCATTCTCAGACAGCAGGCAATTATCAAACTGTCTACAATCACAATTCCGGCAATTATCAGCCAGTAGGAAATTACCAAACAGCCGAAAATGACAATCCCGACAATCCCAGCAAAGGGAATAAGCACACGGATAATAACAATATCACCCCTAATAGTGATACCCATTGAGAGGAGAGATTTATATGAAATTAAGCAAATTAAGCATTGTTGGAATTAGCCTAACTTTAATAGGTGCAATCTTATTAGGTATCTTTGTTTTGGTTGGAGGAGTTAATAGTCTTCCTAATAGTAGTTTTAGCTTTCCTTCCTTGTTCCCAACCTTTGCTGGTAAGAGCAATCAAAGAACAATTGAATTTGTGGACAAGACATTCTCTAGTATAGACATAGACACAAGCCTAGCTGGTTTTCAAATTATGACTGGTGATGTTGAATATCCAACTTTGACATATACCGAATTAATCCAGAATGATCGTGTATTTTATGAGGTAAGAACAGAAATTAATGATGCCACTTTAAAAATAACAGACTATTTTGCAGAACAAAAGTTCACCAAAAGAATTGGAAATCTCAATTCTAATTTATACAAAGATAATATTCTTGTTTTGCCAAGAGACTTCAAACTTTCAAATCTAGATATCGCGTTAGATCTTGGGAGTCTAAAAGTAGAAAATATCGAGTTGGAAAATATGAATTTAGTTCTCGATATGGGGAATGCAGAAATAGATAATCTAATAGCCGATTATGCTGAGATGAAGCTAGATATGGGTTCTGTTGAATTATCAGGCGGTGAAATTGCTGGTGGTAAATATACTGTATCTATGGGCAGCATGGAGTCTAGTGCTAAGCTCACAGGTGAGCATATTATTGATTGTGATATGGGGTCCATCGATTTGGATATTCCTCTCCCTGAGAGCTCAGTGACTTATGAAATTGATGTTGATATGGGAAATTTTAATGTCAATGGAGATGAAGTCAAATTAAATAATTTAAAATCTGATGGTGACTCTATAGCCCATTATATAGTCAATACTAGCATGGGTTCTGTTGATTTCAATTTTGACAAGTAATTTTGTAAGCGAAGAGTGCTAGTAGTATTTTTAATGTGACTATCGTGTAGCAAGATGCCTATAATTAAATATTTAGCTTTGATTGCTACTTACTAAAAAAGGCTAGGTCAAAAAATCACACAGCTTGATTCTTGGCCTAGTCTATTTATTTTGATTTTTGAAAACCTGACTTATAAACTAATAAGCTAATCTTTCTTCAGTTTGGCTTGTTGTTCAAAGTGTTTTGTGGCAAAGCCCATTTTTTGTACACATTCAAGCGTTCCTAAATAGTCTCCTTGGGCATTTCTAACTGCCAGATAGAGGACTAGGACAGGCTCACCTTTTTTCTCCATCCAGATTTCAATAGTATCTTCTAGCCCATCCCGGAAACGATTAATTATTCCCATAACCATAGCTTGAACATGGGGCGGGTGGCAGGTATGAACGTCTCTACCGATTGCCATATCTGGTCGCTTGAAGAATTTTTCTTTTCCGTCATCGTTAAAATAGCGATTAATGTCTTCATGGTCAACAAAGGTCAATTCCATGGGAATGGTATTTAAAACAGATTCGATTTGCTCTCTGGTCATCTGGCCAGAACCGATGCTTATAAAATCATCAGCCTCAGCATCTTTACTATCTTTAGCTAATTTGCCACCAATTGTTTTAAGGTCTTCACGCTGTTCTTCAGCCTCTGCCCATATAGGGTATTCATCAGCGAAGAGCGGTGGGTAGCCAGCCATATCGTAATAAATTCGCATCCATTCTTCTTTTGTAAAATTTTTACCACACAACGGATACAGAATGTTATTTTCTTTGTAAATCATTTCTTCTGCCCTAACAATGGCCGCTTCTAGTCGCTCATGATAGTCGTCCAGTTTTCTTTTTCCCAGGGCTAAAATCCTAAACTCTGCTCTAATTTCACCATCAACTCCCCACATAACATCAGAGGGTCCAGAAAAGCCATAACCAACACTTAAGAGCGGGTAAATCAAGTCACCCTTTCTAGCATAGTGATCATGAATGACTTGGGTTTTTTCTAAGCGAAGCATTAATTCTTCTTTTGTTTCCTCTTTTTCCAGTCCTTCTTTCAAAAAGTTTAACAGATCTTGTATTTTCTCATTGTCTTTTGTGAAAACATGAACAGGATGTCCCTCAATTTTAGAAAGGGCAAGAGCAGTATTGGCCTCACCAGCAACCATTTGATGGATAAGTCCATGACCAGAAACACCAGCTTCGGCTTGTCTAGCAAAAGACTCAGCAACCGCTTTATCGGCATTGGCAATCTGTTCTTCACGTGTAGCCCCATGGAAGAGGGCAGAGTGAATATCGCATAATTTTTGTACTTCGGAAATAGGCATACCGTCTTGAATCATCTCTTGTTCGGCTATAGCAATTTCGGAAGCTTCTACCATCTCAAAGGCTTCAACAAAGTCTTTTCTAACGCTTTCCAGACTTTCGCCCTCGTTGAGACGGTGGATATAAGATTTCAGCAATTCTGCTCGAGGATTCTTATTTTTATTTATCATAAATAATCTTTCTCCATAGATAATAATAAATTTACATATTATTCTAATTTAAAAATATTGCTCTGTCTGTAACCTTTGTTAACCTAAGCTAACTTTCCTTCAATTAATAGTGCAAAAGAGATTCACATAGTCTTCAAATTCTCTGTTATAGAGGAGTTTTAGAAAACATAAACGAACTTAACAAAGATTTTATATTTGTTTTAGTAAGATGAAGCACATAGTTGATGAAAGGAAAAACCTCAAGGAGAGAAGTCGACGCCCTCAACTGCATAAATTAATTATCCCGCGTGGCTTGAGGGATTAAAAGATCTAAACGAAATTAAAGCATCACGGCCTTGACTTACATCTAAATACTAGTGGTGCTAATATTTAAGTCCAAGATTTTGTCCGCATACCCATTGGACCCTTTTTCATTTAACAGATACATTTTTTTATTTATTTTTGCTTGCTTTTTAGAAATCACCATGATAATATTTATACAACCTTTATAATTTTAATATTCTTGCGATCCCGCAAGGGTGATCCATATAAAGGTTGGATAGTTCAACTCTTGCCTGCGAGAGCGGGGTTTTTACAAGATTTTAGGGAGGTTATCTCCTACCTCCCTAAAACCTAAAAACACTAAAATAAGAGGTGCATATGGAAAATATGTATTCATGGTTTAAAAATGACCCCTTGTGGGCAAAAAAGTCAGATTCCAAGCTTGGCTTTATGTGGTTGCCTTTGAGCCAGCACTTAGAAGACACAAAAAATATAATAGGCTTATTATGGGAGCACTGGCTGAGTTCTAATCAAAAACATCATATCTTACAAGGCTTAAACTATGAAGATAGCTACGACGGGAAAAGATTTGTCCAGTTTTTAGGGGCAATCCATGACCTTGGAAAAGCAACCCCAATTTTTCAAAAGCAAAAAAGTTACGCAGGCTCAAGTGATTTAGATGCCTTCCTTATTGAAAAACTGGAAAGAGCAGGTTTTGCTGGTTTAGGTACCCACTTATATTCAAAGGAAGCTAGGACGTCCCATGCTCTGGCAGGCCAAGTCCTATTAAGACACTTTGCTGTCAAGGATGATATATCATCAATTATCGGTGGCCATCATGGCAAACCAATCGATGACCCAAATTTTTATAATAATCATTTATCCTATCTTAGCCACTATATCCAAAGGGATTCAGAAGATCCTGAGGATAAGCTTGCTAGCAAGTGGCGTAAAACACAGCAAACAATCTTTGACTGGGCACTTAAGACTACAGGCCATAAATCTGTAGAAGACCTTCCTAGTGTCAAGCAGACAGCTCAAGTTTTACTATCAGGCCTCCTTATCATGGCTGACTGGATTGCTAGTAACGAATCCTATTTTCCACTTATAAATGTTTATGCAGAAGTTAACATAGACCAAATGGAAAGATCAACTCGGGCTTGGAAAGCATGGTTCAAGCCTGGTACTAGAGAGCCAGACTATGTATTTGATATAAACTCAATTTATAAGAAGCGATTTGGTGAGAAATTTAATCCGCGTAATGCCCAAAGAGTATTTTTTGAAACGATTGATAGTTGTCAAAATCCAGGGCTCTTTATATTTGAAGCGACTATGGGACTTGGTAAAACCGAAGCAGCCTTGGTAGGAGCTGAGCAGTTAGCCTCTAAACTAGGTCAAAGAGGTATCTTTTTTGCTTTGCCGACACAAGCAACTTCCAATAGCATGTTTTCTCGGATTAAAACTTGGCTGGAGAAGCTAGATGGATTTCTGGACGAGAAGAATTCTGTTCAGTTGCTTCATGCTAAATCTGCCTTAAACAAAGAGTTTGCTAACCTGCCTAGGGCTAAAAACATTAACATAGATGAAGGTTTTGATTTTGAAGAGGATGGCTACCATAAAAATTCTGAAGAAGAAGGTTCTATCGCCGTTAACCAATGGTTTTCTGGTAGGAAAACATCAATACTTGATGACTTTGTTGTGGGAACAATCGATCATATTTTACTTGCCGCTTTAAAACAAAAACATTTGGCCTTACGTCATTTAGGCATCAGTAGGAAAGTTGTTATCATTGATGAAGTCCACGCCTACGATGCCTACATGAACCAGTATTTAATCAGGGTGCTGGAGTGGCTTGGAGCCTATAATGTACCTGTTATTTTATTGTCTGCAACACTAGCTGCAAGCACAAGAGAAGAACTGGTCAAAGCCTATCTCAAAGGTAAAGGTCTTCGGGATAAAGAAATTGAAATAGTTAGGTCAGTCGATCTTAATACCACTGCCTATCCCTTAATTACCTATACAGATGGCAAGCAAATCTGTCAGCAAGATGAATTTGTCCAGGAGAAAGATACCGTTGTTGCCATAAAGAGAATCGATGACACAGACATAGAGGCGATTTTGGATAAGGTCCTAGCAAGAGGAGGCAACGTTGGGATAATCCTAAATACAGTCAATAGGACTCAAGACATGGCAAAAAAATGTTCTGAGAAATATGGGGAAGATAGAGTTTTCCTGCTTCACTCTTATTTTATTGATACAGAGAGAGTGAAAAAAGAAAATGAATTGCTGGCTCTGATTGGTAAAAAGGCAAAACGACCTAAACATAAAATTATTATAGGCACGCAAGTGATTGAACAATCACTAGACATTGATTTTGATTTATTAATTAGCGACTTAGCCCCTGTTGACTTGCTAATACAGAGAGTTGGGCGACTTCATAGGCATGAGATAAAGCGGCCTGAGCATTTTCAAACGCCTGTCCTCTATCTCCTTGGAACAAGTTCGAATTTAGAATTTGAGGCAGGTTCCGAGACGGTTTATGGAGGCTATCTTTTAGCAAGGACTCAGTATTATTTGCCAGACACGCTCAAACTGCCAAGCGACATTTCTCCCTTGGTACAAAAAGTATATGGCAAGGAAGATATTTTACTTGCTGATGATAAACAAGAAAAATATCAAGAAATGTTCAAAAATTTTAAAAAACAACGAACTTCTCAGCAAGAGCGAGCAGAAAGCTATCGTTTAAATGGACCACAATATGTGGCACGTAGAAATAGAACGATCTCATTAATTTCTTGGCTGGGTGACATATCTCCCAAGCAGTCAGAGGAATACGGCTACGCTCAAGTACGGGATATACAAGAAACGATAGAAGTTATCGCATTAAAAAAATGTGATAGTGGTTACAGCTTTATTGATGACAATCAAGATATTTCAAACGAGATTGATAATCCAAAAGTAGCCATGAAAATAGCAGCCTCAAGCTTGAGATTACCTACTGTTTTTTCTTATCAGTATGGCGAAAATAATGTTGACCAGACAATCGAAGAACTTGAAGCATACAATGTTAAACATTTAAAAGAATGGCAAGAGCAAAGCTGGCTCAAGGGAACATTAGGCATTATTTTTGATGAAAATTTAAATTTTCAGTTGGGAAATAAAATACTTCATTATGATATGAAATATGGTTTAACATACGAAGAGATGGAGAAGAAAGATGAGTAGATTTAATTTGCTGGACGAAAATTGGATAGGGGTTATCTATCTGGATGAAAGTGAGAACAAACTTGTTTCTCTCAAGACCTTGTTTGAGGACGCTCATAAGATACAGAGAATTGCAGGAGACACAAAAACCCAGGATTTTGCAATTCTAAGAATACTCTTGGCTATTTTAAATACGGTTTATTCTAGATTTGATGCTGAGGGAAATGCTTATGAATACCTAGATTTAGATGAAAAATTTCAGGAAAAATCTGAGGTCGAATTTGATGATCTGCCCTATTATATAAACGATCTTGACGCTTGCTGGGATAACCTGTGGAAGAAAAAACACTTTCCCTCTACAGTCAATGATTATTTGACCAAATGGCACGACCGCTTTTATTTGTTTGACGATGAATATCCATTTTTTCAAGTTTTAGCTGGAGATTTATCTGCAGATAAAATCAGCAGGAAAAAGGCCAGTGCTATATCCGGTAAGTTTTTAGACCGGACTGTTTCAGAAAGTGGTAATAAGGTAGCTTTGTTTTCACCAAAATACAATGCTAAATACAATAAGGAAGTTCTCAGAGCGGATCAAGTTGCTAGGTGGCTCATTACCTACCAAGGCTACACAGGCCTATCCGATAAGACGATTTTTGGCAAAGAGAAATATAAAGCTTCCAAGGGCTGGTTATATGATTTAGGTGGAATATATCTAGAAGGTACTAATCTTTTTGAGACTCTTTTGCTCAATACAATACTTGTCCATCCCAGAGATGAATTTTCTGCTAAAAGACAAAGGCCATGTTGGGAGTATTCTAGTGGGGAATTATTAGAGAAATACTTCAGCAACAATAATCCAGACAATTTAGCAGAATTATATACAACTTGGAGTAGGGCTGTTTACATTGACCCTGATACTGATTTAGATAAGGCTTTTTCTTTGCAAGTGGTTAAACTGCCAGACATGAACCACCAAGACCAATTTATTGAAGCTATGACCTTGTGGCGTTTTAATGAACAGGGTGAGCATAAGGGTTATTTTACGCCCCGAAAACACCGGGCCAATCAAGCCTTATGGCGGTCTTTTGGTCTCTTAGCCATGCCCTCATCAACTTCGGAAAAAGATATGCAGCACATGCCGGAACTTATTAACTGGTTAGAAGAAATAAGGGATACCATAGGAAATATCTCCATTGGTGTTCAAGCTGTTAGCATGCAAGATGATGGCAATGCCCCATCTTGGGTACCAACTGATGAACTGGTAGACTCCTTGCAAATTAATAACTATGTTTTGACAGACGTTCAGGAAAATCATTGGGTTCCACGTATTACTAATCTTGTAGAAAAAACCCGAGTTGTTATCAATCACACCTATCGAGCTTTTCTATCAGACATAGCTGAAATTAGAAATATTAAAGAGAAAGCTCGTCAGGATTTTATTAACAGGGAACTAGAAGCTGTGTATTTTGCCATAGATGAGCCTTTTAGAGCTTGGTTGGCGGGAATTAAACCCAAGGATGAAAAAGATAAAAAAATGCAAATCTGGCTCAACATCCTTGAGAAAATCGTCAAAGGAGAGGCGCAAAGACTAATTGACAATGCAACTACTAGGGATTTAAGAGGTATTGTCAAAGACGAGAGGAGCTTTAATATCATAACGGCTTACAACAGTTTTACTTTTTTCCTAAACAAAGGAATTCAAAACAAGTAACAAAAGCAAGAACAAAAAATAAGTATCAACAGCAACATTAGAAAGGAAAAGATATGGCTCATACAAAAAACAAAGCAAGCATTTATCAAGTGGCTGGCAGAATTTTGTTTCTACTATCCAATACGCTAGAAACAACTTCAGGCAAGGCTACTCTAGCTAAGCTCAGAAATTCTATTGGCAGAGATATAAGTCAAACGGTAGAAGTTTGGCCTCTAGTTTTCGAGAACATGCCAGAGGAATTTTTGGGTGTGGGAAGTAAAAGCACCGCTGAAGAAAGGGCTGTTTTACATAGCTTGCAGCTTTATGCTCTTTATCAGCAAGGCAATTCAGAAAGTGTTCTTATGTCGTCAGAGGAGGCCAAGCAAAAAAAGAAAGACAATATGGGAACTTGGCTTGCTACAATGCGAAATGATGAGGCTAGATTAGCTCTTGATCGACGTTTTAATACCATGATTACGGCTTCAACCTATGAAGAATTGCTACATTATTTGAGGCAAATGCTAACTCTGCTCAAATCCAAATCCAAGGGATCTGTAAAAATCAATTTTGCCAAACTTAGCGAAGATCTCTATTGGTATATCAGGGGATATGAAGACAGGATCAGGATAGGCTGGGCCAGAGAATATTATAGATTTAGAAAACAAGAGAACACAGAGAAAGAAGGAGTTGAAAATGAAGAATAAGCGATTGTATTTAGATTTACATGTTATCCAGGCCGTTCCACCCTCTAATATTAACAGGGATGACACGGGTAGTCCCAAGACGGCTCAATATGGAGGTGTCCGCCGGGCTCGTGTTTCCTCCCAGTCCTGGAAAAGAGCTATTAGGCAATACTTTAATGCAAACAGCCCAGGCCAAAATGTCGGAGTAAGGACACTCAATATTGCCGATTATGTCAAAGACAAGATTAGGAAACTAGATTCTTCAATTGAAGATGCAGACGCCCTGAAAATGGCCTCGAATGTTTTAACAAAAGCGAATTTAAAGCTCAAAGATGATAAGGCAAGAGCCTTGTTTTTCCTTGGTGATTTGCAAGCCGAAAAGCTAGCGGAGGCAGCTCTCAAGGGAATCGAAGAAAAGAAAGAATTACAGGCGATTTTAAGAAGTAATCCATCTATCGATATTGCCTTGTTTGGTCGAATGGTAGCTGATGATCCTTCCTTAAATGAAGATGCTTCGGCACAAGTTGCACATTCTATCTCGACCCACGCTGTCCAGACTGAATTTGATTTTTTTACGGCTGTTGATGATTTGCAGCCAGAAGATAATGCAGGTGCTGGCATGTTAGGGACTGTGGAATATAACTCATCTACACTCTACAGGTATGCTAATGTTGCTGTGCATGAATTTGTCAAACAAGTTGGGGATAATAGTAATACAATTAATGCCCTTAAATTATTTATTGAGGCCTTTTCAAATTCCATGCCTACAGGGAAAATAAACACCTTTGCTAATCAAACCCTCCCTCAATTACTCTTAGTTCATTTACGTGAAGATAGGCCGATAAACTTAGTCAGTGTCTTTGAGGAGCCGGTTAGGTCAAATAAGGGTTTTTCAAAAGAATCAATTGACAAAATATTTGAAGCTGAAAAGGATGTCCAAAGATTTGCTGTCCCAGCCAAGGCCAGCTATTACTTGTTGGCAACTGGTCAAAAACATATAGATGCCATTAGTACGGAGACTGAAAGCTTAGCTGATCTAGTTAATAAAGTGGCAGGAGATTTGACATCTATGATGGATGAACTAGGTGATTAGGATGAAAACAATACTATTAAAGTTTTCTGGTCCCTTACAATCTTGGGGCACGGATTCAAATTTTGAAGTAAGGCACTCTGACCTTTATCCTTCAAAAAGTGCCCTTGTAGGCTTACTAGCTGCTAGCTTAGGCTATAGGAGAGGGGATGATGACAAAATAAGCGACCTGGCAGCTTTAGACTACGCAGTTAGGATTGATCAAAAAGGTAATCTCTTGAGGGACTACCATGTCGCCACAAAATACAAGCCGAATGGGACCTTCGATAGAAACTATGTCACAAACAGGTACTATCTAGAAGATTTTGTGTTTGTCGTTGCTCTTGGTCATGCGAATGATGATTTTGTTGAAGAATTAGCCAAAGCTGTTCAAAAACCATATTTTCAAACATTTATGGGGCGTAGGGCACTTCCCTTAACTTATGATTTTTATCTTGGAATTGTTGAGCAGGGGGTTACTGAGGCACTCGAAAAGACGGATTGGCAGGCAAGTACTTGGTATCAAAAAAAGCATAAGGGAAAGATTGAGCTTGATGTCTATCTTGATGCTGATTTACTAGAAAATGATTTTATTCAGTACCGTAAAGATAATGTTATTTCATTTGATCAAAAGGCTCGAACTTTTGCCTATCGCAATGAGACTGCTTACAAGCTAGTTATAGACAAGCTTGAGCATGATAACGATAAGCAAGCCAAGTCAGAGGAAGAACATGATGCTTTCGCAGCGCTAGAGAACTAGGAGACTTATATGTATTTATCAAGAGTAGAGATTGATACACGCAATAGAAGAAAAATAAAAGATTTAACGCGTCTGACTGCCTTTCACAATTGGGTAGAAAGTTCATTTCCTAATGAAGTATCCCAAGGTATTAGAAGGCGAAAACTTTGGCGGATAGACCGCTTGCAGGGCAAGGACTATCTACTTATAGTCAGCGAGCAAGCCCCCTCTATTCCTGAGTTGGAAAAATACGGTGTGGAAAAGTCAGGTCAAGTTAAGGACTATACTTCCTTTCTGGAAGGATTAGAAGAAGATAAAAATTATAGATTTAGGATTACACTCAACCCGGTCATTGCTAAAATTGAAGTGAAAGGTCAACAAAGAGGACGCATCAAGCCCCTAGTTTCTGTCGAAGAACAAATGCAATTTTTGTATGATAGAAGTGAGAAAAATGGTTTCAGACTCCAAAAAGATAACTTTCATATAACAGAACGAGAGTTTGTCCCCTATAAGCAAGCAAATGGTAAGTTACTAAGGCTTAACAAGGTGACCTACGAGGGTCTTCTACAAATTGTTGATAAGGATATTTTTATAAAAACTCTAACTAAAGGATTTGGTAAGAAGAAAGCCTACGGGTTTGGTATGATGACCGTAATTCCGGAAGCATAGAAGAATGCTTGCTAAAAGGAGACATAGAGCATGGCTGCTAATAAGATAAGTGGTGCCAAAAAGACCAAACTGCATGAGCTACCAAGAATAGGCGATCGTGTTAGCTTTATCTATGTGGAGCACGCCAAGATCAATAGGAAAGATAGCGCTATAAGCCTTATAGACGCGAAAGGTATTATTCAAATTCCTGTCGCAATTATAGGTGTCTTGATGCTAGGTCCTGGTACAGATATTTCTCATAGGGCAGTTGAACTTATTGGAGATGCGGGAACGAGTATCATCTGGGTTGGCGAAAGAGGTGTTAGATTTTATGCCCAAGGTAGGCCACTAGCCCACTCAACCCGCCTGCTCGAAGCTCAGGCAAAAATGGTCTCGAATACCAGGACTAGACTTAAAGTAGCAAAGCGCATGTACCAACTGAGATTTCCTAACGAAGATGTCTCAAAATTGACCATGCAGCAGCTCCGCGGTAGGGAGGGTGCTAGGGTGAGAAGCCTCTACCGTGAGTGTGCAAAACGCTATGATGTCGAATGGTCCAAAAGAAGATACGACCCCAATGATTTTTCCGCCGGAGACCCTGTCAACCGAGCCCTATCTGCAGCTAATGTCTCCTTATACGGTCTAGTCCATAGCGTCATAGCCGCTCTAGGACTAGCCCCTGGTCTCGGCTTTATCCACACAGGACATGATAGGGCTTTTGTGTACGATATAGCAGATTTATACAAAGCAAAATTTACAATTCCTCTAGCTTTTGAACTTGCAGCAGAAACTGATGAAGATCAAGCCCAAGAGATAGGACGCTTGGCTCGTCTGCGAGCACGCGATACTTTTGTTGATGGGAAGCTAATGCGAAAAATTGTAAAAGATATTCAAGATCTTTTTGATATTGATATTGACGCGCAACTTGACATTGATACTATTAATCTTTGGGATGATAAAGAACGTCTAGTAAAGTATGGTGTTAATTATTCTGAGGAGTCCTAAATGCCTTTAACAGTTATAACTCTAAGAAAATCCACTCCCTCTCTTAGAGGTGACTTATCCAAATGGATGCAAGAGATTGCAACTGGAGTGTATGTTGGTAATTTTAATTCGCGAATAAGAGAACATCTCTGGTCTAGGGTCATAGAAAGTGTGGGTAAGGGTGAAGCAACTCTTAGTTATGCTGCACGAAATGAAATAGGCTACGCATTTGAAACCCACAATACACAGCAGAAGGTAATCGATTATGATGGTATTCCTCTAGTAATTTACCCTAAGGGGAATAATCAAAAGTCGAAGTCCAATGATACGAAGTTTGGATTTAGCAAGGCAGCAAAATTCAGAAAACAAAAACAATTTTCTGCCAAAAGGATCTCCAAAAAACAAATAGAAAGTAGCTTTGTAATCCTCGATATTGAAACAGATGGTTTAGACCCAAGGCACAATTCCATTATTGAAATAGGAGCCCTTAAAATTACTGAAAATGGCGTAGAAGAATTTCAAAGATTAATAAAATATAAGCAAAAATTACCAAATAAGATCAAGGAGTTAACAGGTATTACGGACGAGCTTTTACAAGAGGAGGGTAAGGATCTTTTGAGTGTATTGGAGGACCTTAAAGATTTCATAGGGGAGAAAATTATTGTTGGTTATAACGTTAATTTCGATATGAGATTTATCAACTATACTTTAGTTCAATTAAATAAAGAGCCATTGACCAATCAGCTTATCGATTTGCAGCAACTAGTTAAGAGAGAAAAAATGTTGCTGAGTAATTATAAATTAGAAACGGTGGTTAAATCTTACGAAATTAATAGTAAAGTTGAACATAGGGCTCTAGCGGATGCAAAATTAATCTTAGACTTGTCAGGCAAAGTAAATAAATTTCATGAAATTCTCGAAAAGAAATAGCCTGAAATCAAGCTTTGACAAGTCTTTTTCCCACGTAAGTGGGGGTGATCCTCCTTTTTTTATCCTGTTTTCTTCGTGTAATTTCTTTTTCCCACGTAAGTGGGGGTGATCCTAATTGGTTTGATTCATATATATTAGAGTTAATCTTTTTCCCACGTAAGTGGGGGTGATCCACAAGGCATTGGAGACAAAGAAGAAACAATCCGTCTTTTTCCCACGTAAGTGGGGGTGATCCTGTTGGATTATGGAGCAAAGACGAAGCAAGCAACTTTTTCCCACGTAAGTGGGGGTGATCCTAGCGATCGAAGACCGTGTTCCGTCGCTTCTAGCTTTTTCCCACGTAAGTGGGGGTGATCCCAACTATACCAGCAAATAATGGACATGGACGTTCTTTTTCCCACGTAAGTGGGGGTGATCCTATGAGCTGGGGTCAAGAAGACCAAATTATGAACTTTTTCCCACGTAAGTGGGGGTGATCCCGGACTTGCGTAGCCGCAAACCGCCCTATCTGCCTTTTTCCCACGTAAGTGGGGGTGATCCTGTTAATTGAAAGGATAGCGACAGGCACACTAACTTTTTCCCACGTAAGTGGGGGTGATCCTCTTGGTACTCATTTTTGTTTATAGAAATTCTGCTTTTTCCCACGTAAGTGGGGGTGATCCTCCATTCCGAGCTTCATGTCTTGCTTTGATCCACTTTTTCCCACGTAAGTGGGGGTGATCCTAATAACGATCTGATCGAGCTGATCGTAGGAGCCTTTTTCCCACGTAAGTGGGGGTGATCCCAGGTTGTCGAAGAAGATAGCTTAGCAAGAGCACTTTTTCCCACGTAAGTGGGGGTGATCCTGTTGTACTCAATTTCTTTTAATTTTTCTGATACTTTTTCCCACGTAAGTGGGGGTGATCCTAGCTGGCTTTCACGTACACAAGATCAAGGCGGCTTTTTCCCACGTAAGTGGGGGTGATCCCCAATAACGGTTTTAAGGCTTCTAAAATATCTTCTTTTTCCCACGTAAGTGGGGGTGATCCTCACTATCTATTTTGTCTATTAATTCTGATAAGCTTTTTCCCACGTAAGTGGGGGTGATCCTCGTTACCGGCATTCCCTCTGCTCTGCGATTCACTTTTTCCCACGTAAGTGGGGGTGATCCTACTACACACTGCTAGAGTGGCATGAGTGGATAGCTTTTTCCCACGTAAGTGGGGGTGATCCCTGAACCTCGCACCATTTCAAATCTTTGTCTAACTTTTTCCCACGTAAGTGGGGGTGATCCCAGCATTGAGTGGAGTAAATATGCTGAGACGATCTTTTTCCCACGTAAGTGGGGGTGATCCCGTGGCTCATTACGTTTGCTTTGTTCCAATAAGCTTTTTCCCACGTAAGTGGGGGTGATCCTGTTGACATTGCCTTGCTCATGCAATTCTAAAGCTTTTTCCCACGTAAGTGGGGGTGATCCTGCACAAGTAGCAGTTGCCGATACACTGTAACCCTTTTTCCCACGTAAGTGGGGGTGATCCTACTTTGATTGCCATTCCACCAAGAGCATAGCACTTTTTCCCACGTAAGTGGGGGTGATCCCAGTTGCCTTGAAGTGTGTTCCGTCAATCCTAACTTTTTCCCACGTAAGTGGGGGTGATCCCGGGATAGCCAATATCAGCAAGCACTCTTCTGACTTTTTCCCACGTAAGTGGGGGTGATCCTAACTCCATCAAAATCTAAGCCTTTGTATAATACTTTTTCCCACGTAAGTGGGGGTGATCCTGATCAACTATATAAAAGTCGCTTGAATTCTGCCTTTTTCCCACGTAAGTGGGGGTGATCCCGATACTGAAGCATATCAAAAGCATAACAGAAGCTTTTTCCCACGTAAGTGGGGGTGATCCTTGGTTCATGATACCCAATTTATCTAAAGCCCACTTTTTCCCACGTAAGTGGGGGTGATCCTTAGAAATCAAGATATGACCGTTCCTGAATATGCTTTTTCCCACGTAAGTGGGGGTGATCCCTAGTAGAGCTATCTGTGGCACTAGCCATGCTACTTTTTCCCACGTAAGTGGGGGTGATCCTACACCGTACCTGCAAGGAATGCGCACCAAGCGCTTTTTCCCACGTAAGTGGGGGGTGATCCCGGATTATTTGCAATCGACGATACAAAAGATAGCTTTTTCCCACGTAAGTGGGGGTGATCCTCAATGTATCTGTACCTAAATATACCGGCTGTGCTTTTTCCCACGTAAGTGGGGGTGATCCTCTCTATTGCATATTCATTCGATCCCCAGATCGCTTTTTCCCACGTAAGTGGGGGTGATCCCTGAAGCGTTAGATAAGCTGATGTATTGCATCACTTTTTCCCACGTAAGTGGGGGTGATCCTAGTATGCCAGCAAGGAGTAGGACGAAATGATTCTTTTTCCCACGTAAGTGGGGGTGATCCTGCTAGCAGATATGCTGATGCAGTGTACGATTGCTTTTTCCCACGTAAGTGGGGGTGATCCTGCACTGATCGACAAGCAGGTAAGCGTTAGAGTCTTTTTCCCACGTAAGTGGGGGTGATCCCATAACTGCCTTTACTTTAAGTATATCAAGGGGCTTTTTCCCACGTAAGTGGGGGTGATCCCTGCTATATCAGACACACCTTCACGAATTTTGTCTTTTTCCCACGTAAGTGGGGGTGATCCCTGGGAACAAGGTAAAAACGCACCAAACGTTGACTTTTTCCCACGTAAGTGGGGGGTGATCCCCGATTGAGTAATAAGTTCTGAAATTTGCTTCCCTTTTTCCCACGTAAGTGGGGGTGATCCCACTTCACGATCGCAGACAACACAAGCATATCACTTTTTCCCACGTAAGTGGGGGTGATCCTCAGCTTTCGATTTAGAGTTTTCTGATTTTATTCTTTTTCCCACGTAAGTGGGGGTGATCCTGGATCAACAGTATGCAGACATTTGATGAAGGCCTTTTTCCCACGTAAGTGGGGGTGATCCTGGATCAACAGTATGCAGACATTTGATGAAGGCCTTTTTCCCACGTAAGTGGGGGTGATCCTATGGCCATGATGGAACCAATGTAGCTATGAGTCTTTTTCCCACGTAAGTGGGGGTGATCCCAGCTGATTCCGAAACCCCAATGATCTTAGCTACTTTTTCCCACGTAAGTGGGGGTGATCCTATAATTTGTAACGTGATATTCATTCACAGTTGCTTTTTCCCACGTAAGTGGGGGTGATCCCGAATTTGCCTTTGAAGCATTAAAACTACACGACTTTTTCCCACGTAAGTGGGGGTGATCCCGCCTAGGCAGATAAACCAAAGTACAATACAAGCTTTTTCCCACGTAAGTGGGGGTGATCCCGTTATATTGGAAGCGAAACGCATTTTATCGAACTTTTTCCCACGTAAGTGGGGGTGATCCTGAAAGAAAATGTACCAGAGTTTGAAGAAATTTCTTTTTCCCACGTAAGTGGGGGGTGATCCTAACAAAAGAGAATTTGAAAAGATTCCTTCACCTCACTTATTTCGTTATTAGAAGTTTGCATATGAAATTATTACTAATGCAGTAGAATACTATGTTCATCCTGAGACAATAACGTGGTTATTAGAATATATAGATTATTTATCAAAATAAACTAAATATCCAAAACCCAAGTCTTTATGACGGAGCTCTTGTTATAAAAACAATCTTAATTTACATAGACCAAACAATCTTAGTTTATTAATGAAATACCATAATGATATACTATATTTAATTTTGTGGTAGGAGGTGAAGGGGTTGAGTTTAGATAAATTGAGAAAAGATATTATAGCAGAACTAAAAAAGGGTTTACCTTTTTTGATAGCTTCTATTTTAATATGGCTTTTAATTGCAATCGTTAATTCATTGGGTCTTCAAAATAATTTAAACAACATTTTGGTTTTTGCATGTTCTATGCCGATGCTACCAATAGCATGGATTATTGGTAAAAGATGGGGATTTGATATTTTTAAGAGTGAAAATCCATTAAGTAAACTTGGATTTTTATTTACAATGAATCAGGTGCTTTATCTATTAATTGTAATGTGGGTATTTAATGCTGTTCCTGAAAAAATGACTATGGTCTATGCAATGGTATACGGGGCACATTTATTACCATATTCATGGTTGTATATGTCTTTTGGATATAAAATTTTTGCTGTTATTATTCCAATTATTTCACTAATCCTAGGTAATTTAACAAATACTTTTGTTTTATCAATTGGAATGTGTGTTATTCAAATAATTTTTGTTATTGTTGTTTTTAGGGAATACAAGCAGATTAATAGCTGAAGAATACTTTTTTAAGAAAAATTGATTTAAGTGATTTAAATATCAGCGCTTAATTTATCTTATTTTCATTTCAAAATATTTACTTCTCATTAAAATAAAGATGAAGATTTATTCAAATTTTATTAATTCAACTGCTGATAAACTAAAAGTAGAGTGAATTCTACTTCGAATATGTGGATCTAACCGTATAGATGTGTTTATAATTAGACGATTTAAAAAGATGAGAGGTTTTATTTATGTATAAAGAAAATTTTGGACAAACAATAGCTACGTTAAGAAAAGAAAAAAATATGACACAACTTCAATTAGCAGATCAAATGAATGTTACAGATAAGGCTGTGTCAAAATGGGAAAGAGAATTGTCATACCCTGATATCAATACGGTTCCAAAATTGGCAGAAGTTCTAGAGGTGGGAGTAGAAGAACTAATACAAATTGAAGGTAATGATTATAAGGAAGAAAATATTGAAGAGGAGTCTGGCATTAGAAAAGATTTTAACACAGCAATTTCAATCATCTTTAAAGCTATTCCATTGGCAATGGGAATTGCGGTGATTGTTCTCTCAATACTAGAGGGACTCAGCATTTCGTCAGGATTTATAATGTTAGGAATTGGCATGTTTTTCTTGGCATTGGACAAACCCAGAGAAAAGAAAGATTAGATAAAATAAACTAAAATGAAATGAGATTAAAGAAAAGTATGCTAAAGGCTCCTAAGAATTGTTTATCCAACTCTCAAGTGTTCCCAAATCAATCTCTAATACTTCAGAAATTTTTTCTAGTGTAAGACCAGATTTATAGAAAGCTATAGCTGAGTTTTTTAGTCCTTCTTTAATTCCTTCTTGTTTTGTATCATGAACAAGATCTGCTAAAAGTTTGTCGTTGTCATATAATGTAATCATCAGGTCAGTCACCTCAACTCTTCGTTTGGTTAAGTATTCTGCAAGTATATTTTCTCTTGTGCAGATGTCAATTGTTTTTGTTATTGCTAGTAGCGGGTCTTTTAGAATATTAAGTTGTTCTTTGTAGATTTCAGTAAATCTGATGTATTCATAAATTATACCATCATTTGCCGATTCTCTGGAATAAACATCGATTGTGATCTCAATTATTGCTTTTGAATTAGGGAAATATTTCTCTGAGAATTTAATTTCTTTTGGTACATCCTTTTTATCACCAGTATAAATAAGATAAAATTCAGGTTTTGGAATCTTCACTGGTTTTTTACTGTCAAGATTTTGACCTGTTTTTTCTAGATGTACTTCAAATGTCTCAGCCATATAAAATAACATTCGCATTAAGATATTAGTTGACCTAGTGTTCTGCGATTCTACGAAAATAAGTAGTTTGTCCTTAACCATAAAGCCCAGATCATTATAGCCCTGTGTCCCTAGAACATTTTCTAGATTTACATATTCAATTTGTTCTTTTGAGATCTGCTCAGTTTCAGGATGAAGATCTTGATAAAGTTTAAGTGCATATTCTGGATCTCTGAATAGATGAGTAAAGGCAGAATCTTGGATTTTGATATTTGGTCTTATAACATTTTGGTTTGGAGTTAGTTTGTTCATGTTTTCAATAACGCTTTCTGTTTATTAAAGACACCCCTACTATGTAGGTTAGGAACTAAATGAATAAAAACATGTAATATAAAGATTATGTCTTTATGTAATAGTGTAGGTCTTTTAAAAAACCATTTTAATAAGTATTTTTATGAAAATTTTGAAGATTGAGAATTTTGAGAAAACAGTTTTGACACGACAAAGCTTAATGCTGGAATTATCAAATATGTATTATAATGTTCGGAAAGAAAGGAACCACTAATGGATAAAAAAGCTTTAAAGGCATTCTATGATAATCTTGACCGTAGTTTATTTTTGGACGGAAGTGTAAAAAACCATGCAACTCTTGATAGCCCGCTTCCTATTGGGTTTGGTCAAACTATTTCTCAGCCAAGTTTGGTGTATAAAATGACGGAGCTTCTTTCTCCTCAAAAAGATTCTAAAGTCTTGGAAATAGGGACAGGCTCTGGCTATCAAACAGCGTTTCTGGCAGAGTTTGCTAACGAAGTTTATACGATAGAAGTGATCGAAGCGTTATCAAAGAAAGCTAAGAAAAGACTTGGTGACCTAGGCTACAATAATATTTTCTTCCGGATTTCTGATGGTAGCGAAGGTTGGTCAGAGGCGTCACCTTTTGATCGCATAATTATTACAGCGGCAGCAGGTACAAAACCCACAAAATTAATTAACCAGCTGGCTAAAAACGGGCGAATGATTTTTCCTGTTGGTACCCCTAGCTTACAAGATTTAGTTTTAATCACTAAAGATAGTGAAGGCGAGGTCGAGGAGCAGCAATTCGCAAAGGTACGGTTTGTTGAAATGATAGGGGAATATGGCTGGGGCTAATACTATGACTGTTTGGGCTTCATCAATGCTCTTACTCATTATCATCCAACGTAACATAGATTAAATCATCAACTCTATTAACTAGCAGACTCTGATGCTCTGTTAATTTAGCTCGATCGTTGACGGTAGTTACAGTAAAGCGTCTAAGCCGTCCCTGCTTTAATCTGATCTGGAGTTTTTGCTTCAATACTAGCAAAGAAATCTTCATCTTTAGTTACGTCGCTATTATAATTTTTGAGAATGTTTTTGATCAGCAAAGGATTATTTTGATCGCCTGGAACCATGTAAATTTCAAATTCTTTGAGATTAATATTAGTCTGTGTATCATAAACGTAAACAATCCTGGATGTTTTATTTACTACTTTTTTATCAATATATAGATGATTTCCGTCATGCCCAACTTCATAACCAAACTCTACCCATTCCTTGGTCAGTTCCTCCATGCCTGTCTCTAGCTTTTCTCTTAATTCAAGTTGCCTAGCTGGAGTTTGATCAACCACAAAATCTTTGATAAAAGGTAGACCCATAATAATTGTAAAAATGAATAGTAACTTGATTTGACTTACAAACTTCGATTTAGGTTTTTTTGTGTTTGGGAATAGGTCTAAAAATGCTTTGTTTATTTTGAAAAGTCCCCGGTCGGTATCTACTAACCAATGATTTTTTTCCTCACTCACGTTAGTAATTTGAGCCCTATCATGCACAAACAAATTGGTTCTGTAAAAGGTAGTAATAAAATGAGGGTATTTATTTGTGATTTGTTTTAGTGAAATATAGGATTTATGAGTGTATGTAGAGTCTTCTTTGTTTTCTATAATCTTTAAACGAGGTCCCTTTCTGATCAATCTATCCAATTTTCCAAATTCTTACTCTATTTGATATGAAATAGAATCGCTTATTTTATCCGGATACTGAAAAAAAGACCATTGCAAAATATTATCATTAGTTGAAAAAACTAAGAAATTATCTAAGTTTGAATTTTTAACTTCCTGCAACAAATTAGCTTGAGAAATGGATTTTGTCCTAGTTTTAAGACGTAAGACAAATAGAAATATTAATAAAACAACATTACCTATGGCTAGAGCAGGAAGAATATTATCAAAACTTTGTAGTCCTAGCAAATTATTTTCTTTAAAATAAATTTCTAAAGGTGCGATAATAAAAAAGAACATAAGCCAAAAACTAATGTGGATTAATAATCCATAACTTGCATAATTATTTTTGCCATATTTTCTCGCAAATTTATGATTAACTGCTACTGTGCGCACTAGTGTATCTCCTTTTTTTATCAAGTTAACAAATACAACAAAACTGCTTATTTAGTTTGAGTTGAGATGAAAAATAATCTATAAATATTTACAGTTGCTATATTTTACACAATAAATAGCCCGCCAGAATTAGAACCAAGTAAAATTTTCTAGATAGAACTAACTAATCATGGATGATACGACACAATTTGTTTTCATATCAAAATCTAAAGATATAAATATCTTTTGTGCTATACTAAAATCAGTCAAAATCTCATACAAAGGAGAATATCTGTGGAATTTATTTTTTCTATTGCCATTTTACTTGGCTTCACTTTTTTGGGTGAACTTTTGCATGTTTTGTTGCCACTCCCTATTCCCGCAGCTATCTATGGGTTGTTACTTTTGTTTTTAGCACTTAATTTTAAACTAGTATCCGTAAAAAAGGTTAAGAAAACGGCAGGTTTTTTTATTTCTATCATGTCTATTCTATTTGTAGCTCCTGTTGTCAATCTTATGGATTCATGGCAAATTGTTGCAGACAACATCATCCAAATTATTGTAATCGTAGTTTTATCTACCATTATTGTATTTGCAATTTCTGGTAATGTAACCAAGTTAATGCTCAAAGGAAAGGAGTCTAAAAATGAATGAGATTTTAAGTCAAACTTCATTGTTTGCTATATTTTTAACTCTATGTGCTTTTGAATTGGGTCGTTGGTTACAAAAAAAGACAAAGCTTTCTGTCTTAAATCCAATTCTTACCTCTGCCATTATGATCATCGTTTTTTTATTGATTACAGGAGTAGATAATAGTGTTTATCAAGAAGGAGCTAAAACTTTTTCTTGGATGCTAACACCAGCGACGGTTTGTTTAGCAGTACCACTTTATGAAGAGGTGCAGATTTTAAAGAAAAATATACCAGCTATTATAGCAGGAGTAGCGGCAGGAACAGTTTCTAGCTTGGGTTTTATTGCTTTAATGTCTTGGTTAATGGAACTAGACCATAGTTTATATGTTTCATTGCTACCAAAAAGCATTACATCAGCAATGGCTGTAGTTTTAAGCGAGCAAATGGGTGGTTTAGCATCAATCACAACAATGATTATTGTTGTAACGGGTATCTTGGGTAGTGTGCTTGGCCCTATATTTTGCAAAATTTTCCGATTAAATGATGATATTTCAGCAGGTGTAGCCTATGGCACTTCCGCACATGTTATTGGAACGAGCAAAGCTGCACAAATCTCTGAGCTCATGGGAGCTGTAAGTAGCTTATCTCTAGTTGTTGCTGGAATTTTGACTGCACTTATTTTTCCGTTATTTGTTTAAAAATATAATTTGGATAATAAAGAATCAAAAAAAAACTATGTTCTAGCTTTAACACTACAACATAGTTTTTTATTAAATTAAAAGAAGATAATTAAAAGCAGAGTTACTCATCTTCGTATAATTTTTCAGGAATAAATCCAATGGGCACAGGTCCTGCAAAACCAAGCATCAAAAAATCTTCATCATAATTATTTTTCATACCATGTTTTTCGCCAGGTCTAGCAACGATAATGTCTCCTGCTTTAATAAGAACTTTCTTACCAGTTTCTGGAAAATAATCAGCTTGACCTTTTAAGACAACCCAAATATCATCTGCTGCTTTATGTGAATGGATAGGTAGCTCCTGCCCAGGATGCATACACCAAACAGCACAAGCTATAAAATCTGTTTCACAGAAGATAGTTTTCTTAGCTTCTGTATTGCAGTATTTATGGATATCAGGTATATGGAAGATCCTTGTAGGAAAGTCATCGCGACTTAAAGATTCTAATTCTTTCATGACTGCTATCTCCTATTCATTAATTATCATTTTCTATTAACAATATTCGTTGGTTCTCCTTTTAAGAAATTAATTGTATTATCAAAGGCAATTCCGGCTCGTAATACCATAGATTCGTCTGTTAAGAAGGCAACGTGTGGAGTTAAGACAGCATTTGGTGCACTCAATAATGGATAATCAGCAGGAAGTGGTGGTTCGCCATCAAAAACGTCGATACCAGCACCGGCGATAACACCATCTTCAAGTGCTTTAGCTAATGCAACATTGTCTACAACCGGACCACGAGCTGTGTTAATTAATACAGCTGTATCTTTCATCAACGCTAATTCTTTTTCACCAATAATGCCACGTGTAGAATCATTTAAAGGCAAGTGTAAAGATACAATGTCTGCTTCTTGTAATAATTCTTCTAGTGTACGGTATTCCATACCGACTTCTTTTGCCTCTGGATTTACACCAGAATCAAAACCGATTAATTTTGCCCCAAAAGCATGGAAGAGGCGGGCGGTCATCATTCCTATCTTACCGGTTCCAACAATACCTACAGTTTTGCCTAAAATTTCTCTACCTTGAATAGGACCAGGAAAATCTTTTGCACGAATATCTTCATTGCCTTGGGTAATTTTGCGATATACATCTAAGACTAGCCCAATTACCAATTCAGCAACTGCTTGATTTGCATAGCCTGCTGCATTGGACATCAGAATTTCATCACAACGTTTAGCATCAGCTAATGCGACATGATCAAATCCTGTAAAGGCAACGTTGATCAATTTGAGATTGTCATTGGCATCAATAGCCTGGGTAGGATATGGATTATTGGCAATCATAACAACGTCTGCACCTTGACTACGTTCTGTCAGTTCATCAGCATCTGTTGTTTTTTGATTGTAATAAACAAACTCATGGCCCAGATCACGGATGGGTTGTGCTAACTCTTCGATTACAGAGTCAGGAACGTTAAGTGGTTCAAGTAATTTTACTAGCATAATATCTTTTTCCTTCTAATAAATATTCTTGTAGATTGTATCATCCCGCTTTAAATGGGGCAATATTTAGTGTTTTCTTATTTGAGTTTACCTAAGAATTTGAAAAGGTTAATAGATTAAGTCATCGAAAATGTTACCTCATTAATCCACATGATAAATAGATTTTTTGTTTTTGAGAATCTAGTGGAATAGTAAAAGCAGATTAGTTATTAAAATCTTATGTTAATAATTCTAAGAAAAAATTAAATCAGAATTATTATTTAGTGCAAATAGCACAAAACTAACTCAAGTTTGACAGATTCTGTTAAGAAAATTACTATTTGAAAATAGTTAAAAAATTTTAACTAAAAATGAAAGTTTTAGTTAATTTAATAACATTAATTTAAAAACAGCAGAGATAAGATTGGTTTTAGCAATAATTAACAAATGAGGAAAATTTTATGGACAATCAAGAAATAAAAGACTTGATGGATTATTTTGATCAAAGTAAGATGTCACAATTTCAGCTCAAGCAAGCAGATTTTGAATTAAATTTCAAAAAGGATACAAAGTTTGTAGAGCAAACGATGTACAAGAATCAAGTAACTACTGAAGCTAGTTCTGCAGAGGATAAAGCAGCTGAAAATATCTTGGAAATTAAAACACCTTTAGTAGGTACATTTTACGTGGCTCCAGGTGAAGATGCTGACCCTTATGTACAAGTTGGTGACATTGTGGAAGAAGGTCAAACTTTATGTATTGTTGAAGCGATGAAAACAATGAATGAAATTCCTGCACCAGCTAAAGGGAAAATTGTTGAAATTATTCCTGAAAATGGTGAATTGCTAGGTTATGATTCGATCTTAATGATTTTGGATACAGACTATGTTTAAAAAAATATTAATTGCTAATCGTGGCGAAATTGCAATTCGCATAATGCGAACTTGTCGCGAGATGGGAATTGACACTGTAGTAGTCTATTCTACAGCAGATAAAGAAGCCTTGCATGTTCAAATGGCAACCGAAGCTTATTGTATAGGTGGGCCAATGGTCAAAGACTCCTATCTTAATCAACAAGCTATCTTGACCATAGCGCTTGCGACTGGTTGTGAAGCTATCCATCCTGGTTATGGTTTGTTATCTGAAAGAGCTGATTTCGCTCATTTAGTTACTGAATCGGGCTTAGTTTTTATTGGTCCAAAAGCTGAGACAATCTCTGCCTTAGGCGATAAGGCTAATGCACGTTCAATGATGCAAGCAGCTGGTGTGCCCGTAATTCCTGGTTCAGATGGTCCTGTAGATAATGCAGAAGAAGCACTAGAAATAGGCAAAAAAATAGGATTTCCAATTTTGCTTAAAGCATCTGCCGGTGGCGGTGGACGTGGGATGCGTTTAATAGAGGATAAGGCCGATCTACGTAAGTTGTTTTTGGAAGCTCAAGCAGAGGCTGAATCAGCTTTCGGTTCGGGTGAAATTTATGTTGAAAAATATATTACAAATGCCAAACATATTGAATTCCAAATATTAGCAGATAGACAAGGTGGTGTAGTTCATTTAGGGGATAGAGATTGTTCATGGCAACGTCGACGCCAAAAGATGATAGAGGAAACTCCTTGTACCACTTTGACACCGAAACTCCGTGCTGAAATGGGTGAGATGGCAATTAAAGCCATTAAATCTGCTAACTATGAAGGGGCAGGCACAGTGGAATTTATCTTGGATCAAGCAGGTAATTATTATTTCATTGAAGTCAACACTAGAATTCAGGTTGAGCATCCAACTACTGAAATGATTACAGGTATTGATATCGTACGTGAACAAATTCGGATTGCGAATGGTACACCTTTGATGTTTAAACAAGAAGAAATTGAATTTTCTGGTCATTCAATTGAGTGTCGAATCAATGCAGAAGTTCCTTCAGAAAACTTTAGGGCTTCACCTGGTACGATTACAAATTTTGTCATGCCTGGTGGTAGATCAGTTAGAATAGATTCTGCTGTTTATCCTGGCTGTGAGATCACACCCTATTACGATTCAATGTTGACTAAAATTATTGTCCACGGAAAAAACAGAGGTGATGCTCTTAGACGTATGAGACGTTGTTTAGAAGAACTGATTGTGGAAGGTGTATCGACTAATGTCGGTCTGCTTTATGTTTCACTCTATGATCTTAGCATGATTAAAGGTGACTATTTAACTTCAACCATGGAAGAAAATTTAGATGATTTATTAGGTTACGAATCAATGATGAGAATAGATGATGAACAAAGGAATATTAAACTTTAATTATGAAAAATTTATTTGATCTCAGGCGAGAACAACTAAAAAAGATTAACAAATTAACCCGTATGCGTGCGCCAGCAGAAAAGAAAGATTTCCCAGAAGATATGTTTGCAGGTTGCCCTGACTGTGGACATTCGTTTCCTAATCGAGTTTGGGAAGACTTTTTCTTTTGTTGCCCTGATTGTGGTTACCATGTCAGATTAGGTTCAGCTGATCGTCTGGCGATGATCATGGATGAAGGCTATAAACGCATAGATGCTCCAGCTAAATTTCGTAATCCAATTAATTATTCTGAGTATGAAGAAAAATGGCTAGCAGCAAAAAAGAATTCCGACTCGGATGAGGCTATTATTTTTGTCGAAGGCTCAATTTTTGATCAAGCTTGTGTAGTTGGAATCATGGATACTTCCTTTTTAATGGGATCCATGGGCACAATCGTGGGTGAGCGGATTGTTGCAGCATTCGAATACGCGACTAATAAACAACTGCCAGTAATAATTTTTACGGCAAGTGGTGGCGCCAGAATGCAAGAGGCAATCCATAGTTTGATGCAAATGAAAGAAGTCTCGGCAGCGGTTGGAAGATTTCAAAAAGCAGGTCAACTTTATATATCTGTTATGACAGATCCAACTACTGGAGGAGTCACTGCAAGTTTTGCATCACTTGGCAACATTATTTTAGCGGAACCAAGAGCTCTAATTGGTTTTGCTGGTCCGCGTGTGATTAAAGACACAATCCAGGAAGAATTACCAGAAGGCTTTCAACGTTCGGAACATCTCTTAGAAAAAGGTTTTATTGATGAAATAGTTGAACGTAAAGAATTAAAATTACGTTTATTTCAACTATTAAAATTTCATAATAATAAAAAAATCAGCCGTAACGATTTAGAAGAACAAGCTAAAGTAGAACTTAATTTGCCACAAATTAAAAAGAACGATTTGACTGCATTTGAGCGAGTCAAGCTTGCTAGAGATCCTGAGCGGATTTATCCAGCAGCAGTAGTAAAGTCACTTTGTCATGATTTATTTGAATTAAAAGGTGATCGTTATTTTGGAGACGATCCAACCATCAAAGGTGGTTTAGCTTATCTAGGTAATCTGCCAATAACATATATTTACACAGATAAAGGTGATGGTCTTCAAGGACAAATTGAAAACAATTTTGGCATGCCCCACCCTGAAGGTTATCGTAAGGCAAAGAGATTGATGGAACAAGCTGAAATTTTTGGTAGACCAATTCTCACAGTAATAGATACCCCAGGTGCTTATCCAGGTATTGGAGCAGAAAATCGTGGTCAGGGTGAGGCAATAGCTCAAAACTTACGTTTCATGAGTCAACTCTCTACTCCAGTTATTACTTTGATAACAGGTGAAGCTGGAAGTGGTGGAGCACTAGCTTTAGCGTGTGCTGATCGAGTTTATATGTTAGAGAATGCAGTTTATACAATATTATCCCCAGAAGGTTTTGCGACAATTCTTTGGAAAGATGTTGATCGAGTTGAAGAAGCAGCGGAAGTTATGAAACTGACTGCTTTTGATATGGTCGAATTTGGAGTTTGTGATCAAATTTTTAAAGATGATCTGACTGGTTTACAAGAATGTTTAATCAAAGAATTTAGTAAGATTCTGATAGGAAAAACAAACTAAGAACTTATTTTCTTTTTTAGATGGAGAAATGGAGAAAAAAATGGGAGTTAAATTAATAGCCTCCGCAACTTATTTACCTGAAAAAACCTTAACCAATTTTGACTTAGAAAAAATGGTTGAGACAAGTGATGAATGGATTCGTCAGCGGACTGGTCTTGTTTCACGTAGAATTGCGGACGATTCAGAAGAAGTTTGGGACTTAGCTTTGGAAGCTGGTAAGAAATGTTTGACTCAAATTTCGGAAGCAGATAAAAATCGGATTAAACTTTTAATTGTTGCAACTTCAAGCAATCTTCGAGTTGTACCTCACGTATCTTCAATGATAGTTGAACCACTTGGTTTACCTGAAGATATACTAGCTTTTGATCTTAGTGCAGGCTGTGCTGGTTTTGTTTATTCCCTATCTACAGTGATTCGTTTTTTGCGAGAAGGCGAACTAGCTTTAATTATTGGTAGTGAGAAACTTTCTTCCTATGTTGATTATACAGATCGTAGTACTTGTATTTTATTTGGTGATGGAGCTGGGGCTACAATCTGGGAATATTCAGATGAGGTAGAAGCTTATTATTCTAGCCAAACGATAACCAATTCAGAAGTATTGTATCGTAGGGAAGATAATGGAAAAGTACATATGGATGGTGCAGATGTCTTTAAATATGCTGTCAAGAATTTGCCAAACAGCATTGAAGATCTTACAAAAAAAGCTGGAATAGACATAGAGGAAATAGATTTATTTTTACTACATCAAGCAAATGAACGTATAATAACAAGTGTTGGTCGTCATCTTGGCTTAGACCAAGAGCGTTTTCCGGTACGTTTTGCAGAAGTAGGTAATACATCTGCTGCAAGTGTGCCGATTTTGATTGATCAACTTTGGACAGAAGGTCTATTAGAAAAAGCTAATAATATTCTAATCTCTGGCTTTGGCGCAGGATTTAGTATTGGCTCTGTATTACTGAAAGGAAACAATAACAATGTGGTTAAATCAAGAATTTGAACTTAAATATCCAATTATCTCTGGTGGAATGGCAAATATTTCAACTGCAGAATTTGCAGCGGCTGTTAGTAATAGTGGAGGACTTGGAATGGTTGGATCTGGTGCCTGGACAGCAGACCAAGTTAGAGCAGAAATTAGAAAAGCTAAAACTTTGACGGATAAAACTTTTGGAGTAAATCTAATGCTCATGAATCCTTATTCAGATGAAGTGGCTCAAGTAATAATCGAAGAAGAAGTTCCAGTCGTTACAACTGGGGCTGGTAATCCAGGTAAATATATAAAAGAATGGCAGGCTAATGGAGTTAGAGTTATTCCAGTTGTAGCTTCGCTAGTCCAAGCTCAAAGAATGGAATCCATGGGAGTAGATGCCGTTGTGGCAGAAGGTCAAGAAGCAGGAGGACATATTGGAGAAAATACATCGATGGTGCTCTGGCCCTTACTTGCACGTAACTTAGATATTCCAGTTATTGGCGCAGGCGGTATTTCAAAAGGTGAACATATTCTAGCTGGACGAGTATTAGGAGTAGACGGTTTTCAATTAGGAACTTTACTCTTAGCGGCTGAAGAATGTCCGATTCATGACGGATATCGTGAACAAGTAATTAAAGCAAGGGATTCTCACATTACCGTAGTTGGACGTGCTGGTGGCGGTTTACCTACAAGGATTATGAAAAATCCTTTAGCTCGTAAGTATGTATCTTTGGAAAGAAAGAATGCACCTACCGAAGAATACGAAAAAATCATGAATGGAGCTTTGAAAAAAGCAGTATTTGATGGTGATAAAAAAGATGGTTGCTTCATGATGGGCTTAACCGCAGCTTTAATTGATGAGATAAAACCACTTGACGATATCCTAGCAGAACTATTCAAGGAAGCTGAGGATCTATATCAAAAAATAAAAGCAGAGGATGTTTTAGCATGAAAACACTCTTTTTATTTGGTGGGCAAGGCAGTCAGTTGCCTGGTATGGGTTTAGATCTAATAAAATCTTTTCCTGAAACACAATACTTGTTTGACTATGTGGCTGAGCAAATTCCAGATTTGATGGATGTTCTGGAAAGTGAATCAGAAGATATTAATTTAACAAAATACACCCAGCCAGGAATTGCGCTTTTTGGAGCTGCGATGACTGAGATTTTAAAGCAACATGGTCTAGAACCGGATGCCGCTTTAGGATCTAGCATCGGTGAGTTTCCAGCTTTAGCTTCGCTTGGAGTTTGGTCAGCAATAGATATGCTAGATCTGGCGATTAAACGTGGCAGCCTTATGGCAGAGAAGTTAAAAATGCGACAGACATCTGGTAAAGAAGACGGTATGTCAGCAATTATTGGACTGGATTTTAGTCAGGTCGAGGCTGTGCTTGAATCAGAATCTGAATTCGAAAACGTTTGGATTTCTAATATCAATACAGATCGTCAAATAGTTCTGGCAGGTGCAAAAACAGAACTTGAGGAACTTGAACCAAAACTTAAGGAAGCTGGCTCAAGACGAATTGTTCCTTTAAAAGTAGAAGGAGCTTTCCACACACCAATTTTTACCAAAGAAGCTGAACAGTTTAGAAATGTTCTAGACAGCAAATCTGCTTACATTCCAGTTAGAAAATCTATATTCTTAAATCGCAGTGCGACTTCTTTAGCTGATCTTTATGAGCAAGAAGAAGATATGACTGGAACTGGTAAACAAACATTATCAAAAGTAATGGCTGAACAGATGTGTAATCCTGTTGAATTTTATCAATGTCAGCAAAAAACATTTGAACAAGAATTTGATCTTGTTGTAGAGATTTCAGCTAAGCCAGTTTTAGCATCATTGATACATAAAGAACTAAGAAAAATAAAACATGTTAAATTAGACTCTGCAAAAGCAGTTCAAGAGTTTTTGACAGAAAAAAATTTTAGGGAGTAAAAAAATGACAAAACAAATTATTTTAGTAACGGGTGGCGGAACAGGCATTGGGCAAGCAATTTGCGAAGAACTATCTAGAGACGATCGCTATATTTATATACATTATGGTAGTTCGGCTGATGGCGCCAAAGAGACTTTAGCTAAAGTTGAAGCGGCAGGTGGTTCAGGCGAAATTATTCAAGCTGATTTGGCTGATGATGATGCGTTGGCGGGTCTCATTGCTACTGTAAAAGAAAAATCAGATCGTTTAGATATCCTAGTGAATAATGCTGGAGTGACTGAAGATGCATTGCTCGTTAGGATGACAGATGAAATGTATGACAAGGTCATCCAAGTTAATCAAAAAGCAGTTTTTGTTCTCATGCGAGAAGCAGCAAAGATAATGATGAGTCAACGATTTGGTAAAATTATCAATATCATCAGTGTTGTAGGTTTACACGGCAACTTTGGTCAAACTAATTATGCTGCCTCAAAGGCTGCAGTTTTTGCTATGAGTAAAACGGTAGCAAAAGAATTAGCGACAAGAAATATCACAGTTAATTGTATAGCTCCTGGATTTATCGAAACAAAAATGACTGACCAAATCCCAGAAAAAATTACGGAAAAAATTAGAGCACAAATTCCAATGGGCGAATTTGGTCAACCATCTGATATTGCTAAAATGGCAAAATTTCTTGCAAGTTCAGATGCAGACTATATAACAGGACAAAGTTTCTCTGTTGATGGTGGCATGAATATGTAATTTCACGATGCAAAAACAACAAGATATCTCGTTTAAGGAAATAAAAATGAAAAAAAGAATTGTAATAACAGGAATTGGTCTTTTTACTGCACTTGGTCATACCGTAGAAGAAACATGGGCGAATGTAAGAGCTGGTAAAGTAGGAATTGATAAAATAACCAAATTTGATGATCCAAATATTAGAGCTAAAGTTGCAGCTGAAATAAAAAATTATGATCCCGAAGATCATTTTACTAAACGTGATGCGCGCCGCATGGACGCACTTACTCAATATGGTGTAATTGCAGCGCGTGAAGCATATAATATGGCAGAATTAGAACAATCACAATTTGATTCTAATCGTTTTGATATTATTCTTTCTACAGGAATAGGTGGACTTAACACCTTACAAGATACCCAAACTACTGGTTTACAAAAAGGTTTTAATAGAATATCGCCTTACTTTATTCCTATGAGCATAGGCAATATGCCAGCTGCATCCGTAGCGATGGAAATGGATTTACATGGTCAAGCTTTTGCTCCAATCACAGCCTGTGCAGGTGGAACTGATGCGATTGGGATTGCCTATCGCAACATCTTACACGGCTATTCCGATCTAGCAATAGCTGGTGGTGCAGAGAGTACAATTAATCAACTTGGTGTTGGAGGTTTTGCTGCACTAAGAGCCCTTTCAACTTCAGAAGATCCAAAACGTGCCTCAATTCCTTTCGATCAAGAACGAGATGGATTTGTTACTGGCGAGGGAAGTGGAGTATTAGTTTTAGAGTCATTAGAACATGCAAAGGCACGTGGTGCTAATATTATTGCCGAAATTGTTGGCTATCAGTCAACCTGTGATGGCTACCATATGACAGCCCCAGATCCAGAAGGAACCCAAGCAAAAAGAGCAATGCGAGAATGTCTTGAATTTTCAGGTAAAAAACCAGAAGACGTTGATTACATTAATGCCCATGGAACCTCAACTCCACTCAACGATAAAATTGAAACCGAAGTCATCAAAGACGTCCTCGGAGATCATGCTTACGATATAAAAATATCTTCTACTAAATCAATGTTAGGTCATGGACTTGGTGCGAGTGGTGGTGTCGAAGCTGCGATGACAGTTCTAACAATCCGTGATCAATTTATTCACCCAACTGCAGGACTACAAAAACCTGATCCAGAATGTGATTTAGATTATGTACCTAACGAAGGAATTGCTAGTCAAGTTAAGCTAGCGCTTAGTAACTCGTTAGGTTTTGGAGGTCATAACGCAACAGTAGCCTTTGCACAATATCAAGAATAATTTGAAATGAAAAGCAAGTGAAGAACATGATTACAAGATAATAGGAGCAGGAAATGTCATTAAAATTAGCAAGTCATGAAATAGAAAAAATCATCCCTCATAGATATCCTTTTCTTTTAATAGATAAAATAATTGAGGGAGAAATTAGCGAATATGCAGTAGGTATTAAACAAATAAGTCGCAACGAATGGTATTTCGATGGGCACTTTCCTGGTCAACCAATTTTGCCAGGGGTTTTACAATTAGAGATGATGGCTCAAGTTGGAGCTGTTGCATTTATGGCTCAAGAAGAAAATCAAGATAAACTTGCTGTTTTTGCAGGTGTCAAAAATGCAAAATTTACAAGACCAGTATCACCAGGCGATAGCCTCACAATCAAAACAGAATTTACAGGTCAAAAACTAGGTTTAGGTTTTGCCAAAGCCGAAATAAAAAGAGACGGTCAAAAAGTCAGTCAAGCAGAACTAACCTTTGCCCTCATAGATAAAAATCAATAAAAACAAAAAATCAAACAAGCAATAACAAAGGGTATGCAGACCAAACATTGGTGAGCTGCATGCCTTTTTTGGTTTGGGAAATTAAGAAAAGTACGGTATAAATTAATTTGTTATAATTGTCATAATAAATTATTTCAAAGGACCTTCTATGAACTATAAAGCTAAAAATTCTGCCAAGATAAACTCAGAAATTAATAATAAATCAGCAGCCAAGACTAACGAAACTGATAGTCAATCCGACATAAAGCAAGCAGTTGTAAAGTTCAACGAAGACCTTTACTTCATCAAAAAATTAGTTTTTTCTACAGGTGATTATTTCGAGGAAAACACCATTATAACTATTACATTTTATGCAGATAAGATGACAGTCAAAAAAGAGGATCTGTATCAAATTAAATATGTTGAAGATGAGATTATTGTAAACAAAGAAACTAGAGATAACTTCATCCGAAAACTTCAAAATTTGCACCTAGGTGAATGGAAATCACGCTATGACAATCTTTCTGTTCTAGATGGTACTCGCTGGAGCTTAGATTTATATTTTTCTAATGAACAACCAACAATCCACTTTGATGGTTCAAATGCTTATCCCTCCAATTTTGATGAGTTCTGTAGACTTATCAATTTATTAGCAGATTAAACAGATAGTTGAGCTAGAGGCACTGATAAAATAGTACTATCTATATTCATCTTGTTTTGGATTTTTTTAAAGGCGGTTGATAATTGATCTCTTAATCTATTATGTTTTTGAATTCTTATCAAAATCTTTTCTCGATAAGCTATAATTAATATTACGAAAAATAATTTTATATAATTTTATCTTTTAGAGGTGACAAATGATTACATCTGATGATGTTAAGAGAAGGCTATGGAATGGTGCTGAAACACTTCGCGGTTCAATGGACGCTAGTCGTTACAAGGATTACATGCTAGGTTTAATGTTTTATAAATTCTTAAGTGATAAAACTCTTAACGAAGTTAAACATCTTTTAGGTCAAGAAGACATCGCGTATGAAGAAGTTTTAGAGCAATATGAAGAAATATATATAGAAACAGGAGATGGTATCCTTGAGCTTATTTTGCAAAATATCGGTTATGTAGTAGAACCTGAGTACTTATATCACAGTTGGCTTCGAGATATTAATTCTGGAAATTTCGAAGTACAAAAAGTTACAGATTCTTTTAGTAACTTTGAAAGAACCATGGAATCAAAAGCTAATTCAAAAGAATTTTCAGGACTATTTTCTACCTCCTCTTTGGATCTTTCGGATACAGCTTTAGGTAGTAATTTAAATGAACGATCAAAAAATATCACAAGTCTGATTTTGCTTTTTGCAGATCTTGACATGGTGAGATTACAAGAGAGCGATATTCTCGGTGATGCATATGAGTATCTGATTGGGATGTTTGCGATGGAGTCAGGAAAAAAAGCCGGAGAGTTCTATACTCCTAGACAAGTGTCTGAAGTAATGGCTCAAATCATTACTGAAAATCATGATATTTCTTCCATATATGACCCCACAGTTGGATCAGGTTCGTTACTATTGACCGTTGGAAATAAATTGAATAAACGAAGTAAAAGAAATTTGTATTATTATGGCCAAGAAAAGAATACTTCAACTTACAATCTAGCCAGAATGAATTTGATTCTTC
>JAAYRJ010000193.1 GCA_012518845.1 Clostridiaceae bacterium | reverse complement strand
TAATAATCGTAATTTGTCACATTGTTATAATTGTGCACATTGGTAAAGGTCCCAAAAGGATATGCAATAAACTTATTTCTTCCTGCATGAAAATAACTCCCATGAAACATTAACAAATTAAGTTCAGAATCAATATTGTTTTTTTGATATGAAAAAGCAGGATATTGTTTTTCAATCATAATTTCTTCAGAATACTTTTCATCAAAACTCGGTTGATATTTGGGATGCGTTAATATTGGTACTTCTTCAGAAATAGGGAATTTAGATACCGGCAATGAATCTTTGTGCTCATATGTTAATAGATAATCTTCAAAAAATGGAATTTCAATTTTGGGAAAATCTTGCTTAATAATGTTTAGCAGATTGCTACTTGCAAAATATGCTCCGATATCATTCCAGTGGCCAGCATCGAATTGTTTATTATAAACTTGTTTTGTATTGGCCAGTTCAATTAAATCTGGAGCTGACCAATAGAAATTAACTTTTAATCGTTCTAACTCAGAAATGAAAAAATTAATATCCGACTTATTTAGTGAATATCCTTTTGGTAAATACTCTTCATAAATAATACTTTTACTTGGATTAAGCATATAAATAAAATAGATATCACGATCTTCACAATAATCTTGAAATCGTTTAATAAAATTTGCAAAATTAGCTAAAAAATCAAAATTTGACACAGTTATACCAGGTCGAAAAAAAATATATCCATCTTGTCCATAAGTATATGATGGATGGACTAGTTCACCGAAAAAATTATCATTCAAAGATGTATAGGTTGCAATAATGTTATCTCGATAGCCAATTCTGTCATCAAAGTATTGTTCGAAATCCGGGGGAAAGTTGCCAATTGAATTAATGTTTAATTCAGGGAATTCAGCCAATGTACGATTATCAATTTCAGAAATTTGATCTGTTTTTATATTGAAAGAGATTAGTGGCAGAATCAAGATTGAGCAAAAAATAAAAATAAAAATGATTTTAGTTTTTTTCATAAAGCTCCTAACTAAAATTGAAAATAAATAAAAGGGCTATATGTACTATTGATCATATACAATATACTAATTACTAATAAGCCGATACTGTAAATATATCTTATTGAATCAAAGAAAATCTCAGGTAGTTTTTGGGGAGTATGTTTTGCTAGGAATTCACTTATTGGTAAAGATGCTATACTTGAAATGACCAATGTAAAGATATTTTTATTAGTTAGATAGAATGTAGTTGTCATTTGGATTTCGGAAAATGTTTTAAATCCAAACATTTTTGATAAATGATCAACAAAAAAGTTAAAAGAAGGAGACATAAATAAAAGCCAACCAAAAGCAACAATAATCATGCTGCTACTCCATTTAATAAGTTTTGGAGTTTTGTTATAAAACACTGTATTTCGAATTAATCTTTCAACTATTAATAGCACTCCATGATACATTCCCCATAATAAAAATGTCCAATTATCTCCATGCCAAAGCCCTGTCGCTAAGAATACAATAAAAGTGTTGAAATATACATTCCCGCTTTTACTTCCACCTAGAGGAATATATAAATAATCTCTAAACCAGGTTGAAAGTGATATATGCCATCTACGCCAGAATTCCCCCAATGATGTGGAGATGTAGGGATAGTTAAAGTTCTCGCTCAGTTTATATCCGAACAAATTACCTATTCCTATAGCCATATCAGTGTAACCGGAGAAATCAAGATATATTTGTAAGCTATACGCTAGCATCATTATCCAAGCTGAACTAATACTAATACCATAGGGTTGAGCTACAGTTATATCATCTACCAATATACCCAAAGTATCTGATAAAATTACTTTTTTGGCGAAGCCAATACTGAATCGGAATAATCCTTGTTCAAAACTATCTAAATCAAATTTGTTAAATGTAAATGAAGGGATAAAGTCATTATATCTAGTGATCGGTCCACTACTTATTTTTGCAAAAAACGTCATGTATAATAACACATCGATTAATTTGCTTTTATTAATCTTTTTTCTATAGCTATCAATTAGAAATGAAATGCTTTGGAAAACAATAAAAGAAATACCTAGCGGAACGATGATATTCGATAACGTAAACTGGCTACTAAAGAATCTATTTGCTTGACTAAGAAAAAAATTCATATATTTGAAATAAATGAGTAAACCCAAATTTACCATTACGCCAAAAGAGCACCAAAATAATTTAGCT
>JAAYRJ010000192.1 GCA_012518845.1 Clostridiaceae bacterium | reverse complement strand
TATTTTGTTATAGATTATTTAAATTTACCGTATGGTGAAATGATCAGACAACACGGCCTTTGGTTAGTCATCATCAATGTATTGCTTAATCTCATAATGGCAGGTTTAGCCTCATTTATGGCTGTGCTTAGTGATCATGCTCTTAATGAAAAAGGGATCAAGACAAAAGGTGAAAATATGAGTTTTGTCTCAGTGCTGTTTGGAATTCTTACATATGGATGTACACCTTGTGTAATTTCATTTTTCGCAGTTTTTGGTATAAGTTTTTCTGTAATTGCCTTACCATTTGCGGGCTTGCCATATAAAATCATTTCTTTATTACTTATTCTAACTGGTATTTGGCTTTTATTTAGAGAATTAAAAAGAAAAGAGTGCAAAGTTAAATTTTAATATTTAATTTTCATACTTTCATTTGATCATTTGAGAAAACGTTATTCTGTCTTAGGTAGAATAACGTTTTTTATCATTCAACCAGGTTTCAAATATTGCTAAATTTCGGTTAATAATTAATTCTTCCGGAAAATTCAATTCATTTAAGAAGTTAATCAGATGATCAAATTCTCCAATATCAAGTGATACGTGGGCATCGCTATTTATGACAACTTTCGTGCCAAATCTTTTACAAGCAAGAACAATTTCTTTACTTTTTTCTAGATGTCTTTCTGACTCAATAGTCTTAGCATTAAATTCTATCAATACATTATGTTTTTTTGCAGCTTCGATAACAGTATCTAGGTCATAATCATAACTTCCTCGTGAGGGATGACCAATGCAACAAACCAATGGATTTTGAATAACTTTTAACCAATTTTGAGTATTTTCATTTTTGCTACCAGATTTCAAAATATTACTGTGCATACTAGCGATGACAAAATCTAATTTTTTTAGCATGTTTTTATCAAGATCAAGTGTGCCATTATAATCAAGGATATTTGCTTCAATCCCAGTAAATATAGTTACATTTTTATGCTTTTTAGGAATAACACGCAAATTGTGAAAATAAATAGGTTCAACACTTCCTGGCATAGCAGGGCCATGTTCTGTTACAGCAATGGCTTCTAAACCTTTTTCAGCTGCAGCATCAACATTTTCCATTAAAGTTGTGTAGGCATGCCCACTTGCAATAGTATGTGTATGCAAATCAGTTGTAATTTTTGTAATCATAAATATTAATTTCTCCTATGTAAAATTTTAAAAACGATTTTTCATTAAACCAATATAACAGTATAATCATAACATCATAATAATATCATCAATTTTTTCTAGAACATTAAGTTGATGTAGTTTGGAGAAATTCTTTATTAATCAAAAATTTGTAATGTAAAATTGTGGTAATTTCCAAGGATAATTGAGTTTCTTGTCAATTCTAAAGCTATACTCTAAACTGAATAAGGTTTAATATGAACGATTTGTAATGTTCAGAACACAATCATTGTGTTCTTTGCCCTATGTATATTAATCTCAAAAAGCCTTTGCACTTTGATGGTATAAGGCAATTATTAACAAGATAAACACAATTTAAGGAGCTTTTCTCATGTTTTTTAAATTAGGAAAATATTACAGAGGCTACTGGGCTTTTGTAATTCTTTGTCCATTAATGATGATTTTAGAAGTGTTTGGTGATGTTCTCATTCCAACGCTGATGGAGTCTACAATCGATGATGGTGTCTTAACTCAAAATGTAGATATAGTTCTACAAAATGGAAAATATATGATCATTGTTGCTCTATTAGCTTTGGCCTTTGGAATAGCAAGTACATATTTTGGTGCCAAAGCAGGCCAAGGTTTTGGAGCTAATTTGCGGCATGATCTATTTACGAAAATTCAAGAGTTTTCTTTTGCTTCGCTAGATCATTTCGATGTTTCATCTCTAATTACAAGATTAACGAGTGATGTAGTTTTTCTTTCAAATTTAGCCAGAATGACTTTACGTATGGCAATTAGAGCACCCTTTATGTTTATTATGGCAATTATTATGACCATAAGGATTAATCCAAGATTGTCAATGATCTTTTTGGTGGCTTTGCCAATTTTAAGCCTAGGCATCTTTTTAATCATGCGTAAGGCATTACCTCGTTTTAGAGAATTCCAAAAAAAGATTGATCAGATAAATAGGAGGACACAAGAAAACTTAACTGCCATTAGAGTTGTTAAGGCATTTGGCCAAGAAGATTATGAAGTTGAAAAATTTGATGATACAAATAATCAATTGATAACTGCAAGTCTAAGGGCAATGAATATAGTTGTTTTAATGATGCCGTTAATGATGCTTGTGATGTTTTCCGTTATAAGTTCTGTACTTTGGTTTGGTGGTAATTTAGTAATAACAGGTGACATGACAGGCGGAGCATTGTTTAGTTTTCTTATGTACGTTGGTCAAATCTTAACTTCTGTTATCAATATTTCAGTTTATGTTATGAATCTTAGTCGAGCTAGAGCTTCGGTTGAAAGAGTACTTGAAGTTATTGAGACTGAATCAGAATTCACAGATAAAGACTATGCTGGACTTGCTGAACTAGAAACAGGTCATATTAAATTTGAAAATGTTAATTTTAGATACCCTAATACCAAGCATTGTAGTTTGCGTGACATCAACC
>JAAYRJ010000191.1 GCA_012518845.1 Clostridiaceae bacterium | reverse complement strand
GCCAAATTTTGTTGTTTAGCCATCTTGATGGAGACAGGATTAAAATCTTGTAAAAAAGAACAACAGCAAAGAGTTCTACCACAAATCCCCAAACCTCCAGTAAGACGGGCTTTATCACGCACACCAATTTGTCTCAATTCAATTCTTGTTCTGTATACCGCTGCTAAGTCTTTAACTAAATTACGAAAATCTATACGCCCATCTGCTGTAAAATAAAAAATAATTTTTTGATTATCGAGCATACATTCAACGTCTACCAAATTCATTTCTAATTGATGATCAGCAATCTTATTCTTTGCTAAATCAAATGCTGCCTGTTCTTTTTTTAAATTATTGGCAAAAGTATCAAGATCTTGTTGGGTAGCACGACGTAATATTGGCTTTAATTCATGCTCCAATTTGTCAGACTCTATTTCAACGATACAACCTGTACAAAAGCCGAGGTCCACGCCTTGTGTCGTCTCGACGACAACTTCGTCTCCTTTTTCCAATTCTAGATCGGCAGGATCAAAATAATAAGCCTTGCCTCGTCCATGAATCCTTACACTAATAACTTTCATGTTATATATGTAAATCCTTTCTTAATGTCAATAAAAGTTGACCTATCATGCCCTCAAATGAAGCGTTGACTTCACTTGCTTGTTTTACTTCAGAAATAGCTGAGTAGGCATGAAGTAATTTTTGTTTTCTATTTTCTGTCTTATCATTTTCTTGATAATAGTTCACAAGTTTTCTGCAACGTTCTAGGATATCAACCTGAGCAACTTTATTAATTGAATCATCTTCTAGTAAAATAAGTAAATCGTGAATCAAATCTTGCCAAATATGATAAAATAAATAAATTTGATCTTTATTCTTATTCAAATAATCCAAATACTCAGTCAGCAAAGTAGTTCGATCTGAGGTTGGGAAATGAAAAAACCATTCAATTGCCTGTTTACGATTTGCTTTAAAATTTTCATCCTGTGAAATTTGTAAAGCAAGACCAGGATTGCCATTTGCATAGGATAAAATAAAATTCAAATCTTGTTGAGTTTCAAATGAACCATCCGGAATTTCTGCTTCAGATTTCTTTACCTTTTCTGACAAAATTTGTTTTATTTCTTGTTTAGAATATCTAGCAAAGTTTAATGTTATGACCCGAGATAAAATTGTATCTAAAATATTTTCAGCTAATTTTGTTGTTAGCAGAAAAACCACATATTCTGGTGGTTCCTCCAAAGATTTTAGTAGTGCATTTTGTCCTTGCTCATTTAGATCATCTAAACTTAATAAATATACTTTTCTTCTGCTTATCTGGGGACGCATTTGTATATCTGCGATTATTTCTTTGCGGACACGATCTATCTTAATTATTTTTTCTTTTCCTTTTTGGATATGTTTAAAATCAGGAAGGGTTCCGGCCATAAAATAACGGCAAGCATCACAACTGCCACAAGCTTTATTATTAGAATCATTTTCTAAACATAAAATTTGTTTGGCAAATTTCAAGGCAAAAGAAGTTTTACCCATACCAGTGTCTGCCGAAAATAAATAAGCATGGTTAACTGGATACCCATCAACAAAAGTATCATTTAGTCTGGCTTTTAATTCGGGCTGACCAATTAAATTATTATAATTATTACTGTGTTCAGACAAAATTACATTCTTTCAAAATGCTCAACATCAACAACAAAAACTGTTGCCCCACCTACATTAACTTCGACTGGGAATGGCATAAAAGTTGTACCCATTTCTGACATAGCTGTATTTGTTTGAATAGAAACTTTGCGACTTGAAGAATTTTTTCTAATAATTTCTAAAACAAATTCTAATTCCGAAACCTCAACCCCAATTAACAACGTAGTGTTACCAGAACGGAGAAAACCCCCTGTACTACTTAACCTGGTTACACGAAAATTTTCTTTGTTTAATTCCGAAATGAGACGAGTGCTATCTTCATCATTTACAATAGCAAAAATTAATTTCATATGTGTTTCCCCAATTCTATATATTGAAAAAGATATTGTTTTAGTTCTTGATAAACTAAAGAGATTGATTGTTCAGCATTTATTACTTTTACTCTTTCTGGCTCTTCGAGAGCAATTTGTAGATAGCCCTGTCTGGTATTTTCTAAAAAAGTAGCTCCTTCTGTATCTAAACGATCCGATTTATGTTTCCTATTTGCTAAGCGAGCCAATGCTGTATCTATGGAAATATCAAAATAAAAAGTTAGATCTGGTTTTAGGTTCTGAGTTGCAAAAATATTTAATTTTTTTATAAAATCAACATCTCCATGTCTACCAAAGCCTTGATAGGCCGTAGTTGAATCAAAAAAACGATCTGAGATAACAATTTTTCCTTCATTAAGAGCAGGTAATACTACCTCTTCCACCAGTTGAGCTCTTGCTGCTTCAAAAAGAAGTAATTCAGCCTCTGATGTCATTGCTTTGTTTTTTCCATCCAAGAGGATTCTTCTAATCTGTTCGCTAATAAAAGTTCCACCTGGTTCTCTAATGATCAGAAAATCAACTTTTGCATCTATCAATTCTGTTTCCAACAATTCTAACTGAGTTGATTT
>JAAYRJ010000190.1 GCA_012518845.1 Clostridiaceae bacterium | reverse complement strand
CAAGGAGCCAAAACTATTGCCTATGATGCAGGCATGAAGGCACTATCTGTTCTCCCGCTTCATCATAGTTTTGAAGCAACTGTGGGGATGTGGTGTATGTGGGCATTGGGGATCACAGTTTGTATAAATGATTCACTTAGAACATTATTACCCAATATGCAAAAATGGAAAGTTGATGCAATGTTAACAGTTCCATTAATGCTTACGGCAATCTATCGCCGTGTAAAAAGGGCCATTGAATCTTCTGGCAAAATGAAAAGTCTCAAATTGGGACTTTGGCTTTCACGTCTACTGATGAAATTAGGTATAGACAAACGTCGCACAATCTTTCGTTCTATTCATGAAAATTTTGGGGGTTCATTGAAAACGATTATCTCAGGCGCAGCAGCGCTACCGCCCAATATTCAGCAGCTCTTCAATGATGTAGGTATCGATTGTCTTACAGGCTACGGTCTAACTGAAGCTTCACCAGTGCTGGCAGTAACTAGAATTAATTTTAATGTTGTTGGTAGTGTTGGTTTACCTCTTTCTGACGTTACTTTAGCTATAGAAGGACCAGCAGATAGCAGAGAAAATGCGGGTGAAATTCTTGCTCGGGGTGACAACATCATGCTTGGTTATTATCAAGATGAAGAAAGTACAAAGGCTACATTTACCGAAGATGGCTGGCTCAAAACTGGTGATGTCGGTTATTTTGATGAAAATGATTGTTTGTATATTACTGGTCGGGCCAAAAGTTGTATTGTGCTAGCGAATGGAAAAAATGTTTTCCCAGAAGAAATTGAAGATATTTTTATGAAATATCCAGGCGTAAAAAATATTATTATCTGGGGAGAAAGTTCTGCTAGAGGTGCAATTGATCTAGCGGCACGGTTTGAGATAGATATTGCTGATTTACCATCAGAAGTAAATCCGGAGTCAAAATCTGAAATTACTAAATATTTACAAGAAATAGTTTCTGAAGTAAATGATCAAATGATCCAGTACAAGAGGGTTAAATGGTTTATTTGGGATGAGTCGGAGCTAATCACAAATACGACTATGAAAGTTAAACGTGATCATGAAATAGCCAGAATCAGAGCAGCATTAGCTCAAAAAAATACTGATATGCATGAGCTAAAGGCAGATTATTTTTCATTATGATTCCTTAATAGCGTTTTAAATTTTACTAAATTAATCAGTGAGCTTTTGATAACAAATAGTTTTTGTAGGGCAGACAAATTCACATTCTTTACATTGCAAACAAATTTGGGCAGTGATTTCTGCTTTTTTATTTGGTTGTACTTTGACTGCCTCGGCAGGGCACACCCTTTCACATTGATAACAGCCAATACAATTTGATTTTTCTACAAATTGAGAAAAGCGAGACGAGCCTGCAAACATTTTTTGTAAGATCCCATAAGGACAAATTAAGTTGTGAAAAACATAAGGTTGATAACGCAAAGTAATTAATATTGCTATTACTAGCCAAACTAACAGTACAGGAAATGGTTTTTTGACTATCAGCCTTGTAAAAGTAAAGATTATGCCAGATATTATTAACGTGACCCAAGCAAATTTACCGGACTTTAGCCAGTTAGGGGCTCGTTTACCATTTTTCTGACTTTTGCTAACTCTAGCAACGGGAATTAAGAGTGTGTTAATTGGACAAATATAACCACAATAAATTCTGCCAAAGAAGATCGCAACGATCAGCGTAGCAGCAAATAAGATCAACCATAGAATTAATTTTTGCTTTACTAGTAGCACGATGAATACTGCTAATAAGATAATACGAATTAACCAAGTTAGAACTTTTTTTATTTCCATTTGTTTTACTCCATTTCTTAATTTTTTATACAAAAGATTTTAGAACGAACTATCATTAATCTATTCTATTTATAAAAAATCTGGAGTTACCAAGGCAACTAATATAAAATAATTCAAAGACGAAAGGATGAAATATATGCAAAAATTAAGTCAAACTGAATTATTAGCTTTGATTAATAAAAGTCCATTGCTAAAGACTTTGCCAGATGATTTGATTCTTGATTTGCTTGAGCGACGAGATTTTGTAATTAGCTTCTACACAAAAGACAGTGTTGTCATGTTTGAAGGAGAAAAATGTAATTCTCTCAAAATTATCTTAGCAGGAGCTCTGACTCTTGATCATCTTGAGCCAGACGGGAATTTTTTGACAATAGATTCTTTTTATTATGGCTGCGGAATTGGGGCTAATCTAATCTTTTTAAAAGAACCTTATGTACCTGTAACTATCATGACTACCAAAGACAGTATTTTATTGACTTGCAATAAAGAAATTTTATTAGATTTGCTCGGCTCACAGCGTGAATTTTTGCAGCAATATTTACGATTTGCTGGTATGCATGCCTATCGTTTAAATGAAAAAATAAAATCTTATAGTAAGCAGACAATTAGAGAAAAAGTTATGCAGTTTTTAGAAAAAGAAAGCAAACTACAAAATAGCAATTGTATTACATTATTATGTACAAAAAAAGAGTTGGCACAGCAATTTTATGTTAACCGTAGTTCTTTATCACGTGAACTAAACAAAATGCGAAAAGATGGCTTGATTGACTTTGATGCTAAAACAATTACTTTACTTAAATAAAAGAACTAGCTAAACTGATTTTTGTGCTAATTTGATACAAACAAGGAGAATCTATGACTGATATTAAAAGACCAATGCGGCGTTCCGATCGAGAAATGCCTCATGATTTTGCTCTTTATGTGATTGATAAATCTGCCTATGCAAGTTTAGCTGTTATGGGTGAAACTTATCCATACTCGATTCCTCTTTCTATTGTTAGAATTGACAATCAACTATATTTTCATTCTGCCACTGAAGGGAAGAAGGTCGAACTCTTTTCTAAAGAACCAAAAGTGTGTCTTTCTTTTGTCGGAGATGTTAAGGTGCCTAGTGTATATGACGAGGAAGAATTAGCTCAAATAAAAGTCGATCCTAAGCAATGGTCGCAATTAGCTCGTAATGTTTTTACTACAGAATTTGAATCAGCAATTGTATTTGGCAAAATTAGAGAAGTAACAGAATCTAAGGAAATAAGGTTAGCCTTGAGAGCAATAGTTAAAAAATATACACCCGAACATATGAACTTAGCTGATCAAGGAATCAAGGCAGGCATCGAGAGAGTAAAAGTTTATGCAGTTTCAATGGATCATGTTACAGCCAAACGCAAACGATATGATTCTGAAGGTAAGGAAATGAAAAATCAAAGAGGCTGGCCTCAAGCTTCTGATCTATGATTTTTGGCTAATTCAATAAACTGTAAATTTTTTAGTATCAGGTTTTGTTCAGCATTAGTAAATGGAGAATCTATGATTCAAAAAGAAGTATTAGAAGAACAATTTAGTATAAATAATGTACCGATTACACTTTTTAGACCGAGTCAGACTAAATCACAAAGTACATTTCTTTATTACCACGGCTGGACATCTTCAGTTGAAAATTATCGATTTTTAGGGAAGAGCTTTGCTGCTCAAGGGATAAAAGTTATTATGCCCGAGGTCGAAGAACATGGGACAAGATTAAGTGATCAATATTACTTTAATAGTTTTGACAATATGCTTATTACGATCGAACAAACTTATGCAGAATTTGCAGATATCAAAAATCAACTTTTTGAACAAGTTGAAATTAATCTTGATAAATTCGCAATTGGCGGTCATTCGATGGGGGCTTTCATTTCTGCCTATTTGTTTTTAAAATATCCTGAATTTCAACAAGCACATCTCTTTAATGGCGTAATTGATACGGAAGCCATTATTTATGAAATTGAGGGATCGCTTTTATCTTTAAGTGAAGAAGAGAGAAAATTAGTTAATAATTATAATCCTGCTCAGATGCTGGCTAAGTTAGGGCAGAGAAAAATGTATTGTTACAATGGGCTCCAAGATACGGTGGTAAGCCCTGTTTTTATGCAAAAATTCCAAACACAGATTTCAACAAACGGTCAATATTCTAATGAATTTATCTTTAATTTTTATGAAAATGCTGGTCATGATTTGACGTACAAAATGCTGAGAGATTGTTATAAAGCTATTTTATCTTAGTACTTTAAAGAGAAACTTAACACTTAACCTAGAAAGTTTTTCTCTTTGCTTTTAAGATACATAAAATAATTTTTATGGTGAAAATATGATTTATAATTTGATAAATGTTGCAAGCATTGTCATCGGTAGTTTAATCGGAATACTTTTTAAACGTTTCATCCCAGAACGTGTGACCAATAATTTAAATAAGGCTGTAGGCTTGGCCGTTATTTTTATGGCTATCGACATGTTTGTCATAGATGTTAACGTATTGCATGTGGTTATTATTTTAGCCCTAGGGACATTGATAGGAGCTTGGATAGACATTGATGGCATGTTAGATAAATTTGCCAAAAGTGCTGAAAATAAAAATCCCAAAGTTGAGAAATTAATAAGTGCAAATTCTAGTCAAATTGCGGAAGCCTTTGTTTTTACGACTATTCTGTATTGTGCTGGCTCCATGGCAATTGTTGGTTCTTTACAAGCAGGTCTGGTCGGTAATGGTGATATTCTTTTGACTAAATCCGTACTTGATGGGGTTTCATCAGTTGTTTATGGTGCTAGTATGGGTATAGGAGTTACTTTTTCTGCAATTTCTGTCTTGATCTATCAAGGAATCTTCGTTTTGTTGGCTCAATTTCTCAATCCAATCTTAAATGATGTCGCAATAGCCTTAATTTCTGCTGTAGGTGGCGTGATGATCATGGGTATAGGCATCAATATGATCTCTGATACAGAACTAAAAATTAGCAATATGATCCCAGCAATTTTCTTGCCAATTATTATGGCGGCGGTTGGCTTCATTTAAATTTTTTCTTTTTTCAGCAAAACAATAGTCAGAATGAATAGTTTACCAAAAAGATTTTATAATCCTTTGGTTCAGTGCTATCATATGTAACATGGTAAAAATATTTAAATCTTTGAAAAAATACAAAAGTTTTGTAGCAATGGCTTTATTTTTTGCTACAATTTGGGTTGTTTCACAACTAGCAATCCCGCGCCTCATGCGAGATATTGTTGATGTCGGTATTCTTTCTGGCAATATGCAATTAGTTATCTCACGTAGTCTCTTGATGATTCTGGCAGCAGTAATCAATGTCGGTAGTTTATTTGCCGAGATTTATTTTTTGACGAAAATTACTGCAGGTGTCCAAAGAGATTTGCGTGGTGATTTATTTGATCACGTAATTGATTGGAGTGCTTCAGCCAGGCAACAATTTTCTACCTCAAGTCTAGTTACGAGAACAGTCAATGATGTTAAACAAATAGGCAACTTTATTGATTTAAGTTTAAGAAAAATATATACACTAATCTTAACCATTGTTGGTAGTGTGATTATGTCTTTTGTCTTGGACTGGCGCTTAGCTTTGATTATTTTGGTTGTAGTTCCAATTGGCTTGATTTTGACCCAATTTCTAACTAATAGATCAACTAAACATTATGCAGGTATTCGCGAAGCTACCGATCGTTTAGTTCGTGTTTTTCGTGAAAATATTAGTGGGATCAAAGTTGTGAAAGCTTTTAATAAGACGAAATATGAGGAAAAGCGTTTTGAGCAAGCGACAGACGATGTCTATGAGGAATCTGTGGCAGCCGAGCGTAATATGCAACTTTTGTCTCCTGCTGTACAATTAATAATTAATTTTTTGATAATTATTTTATTATATTTAAGTGGTATTAGGGCTGAAAATGCCACAATTCAAGTTGGAGTTTTAATAGCTTTAATCGAATATGTAACTTTGGCTTTAACCAATATCCAATCGCTGGCTATGATTGTCACTATTATTCCACGCTCAAAGATTGCTTTTAATCGAATTGAAGAAGTGCTAAAAACAGATGATCCGATTAAATATCTGAGTCAAACAGAAACTGTGATAACCAAATCTGATCAATCTTTGCCTCAAACACAACTAGGTAGATTAGAGTTTGATCAAGTTAATTTTGCTTATCCTGGTTCAAGACATTGTGCTTTAGAAGATATTAGCTTAACAATTAATCCGGCTGAACATGTGGCTATTATTGGTTCAACTGGTTCAGGTAAATCAACCTTGTTGCGTCTTATAACTAGAGATTATGATGCAAATCAGGGCGAAGTAAAATTGGCTAATCAAAATGTCAAGGATTTAACCAAACAACAACTTAATGAATTAATCACGATTGTACCGCAAAGCACTTTTCTTTTTAGTGGTACAGTCAGAGAAAATATTAAAGTAGGTAGAAATGATGCTACTGATGAAGAAATTTGGCAAGTTCTTGATGCTTGTGAAATTGGAGATTTCTTCCGTGCACAAGAAACTGGCTTAGATACACAGATCGCTCAATCAGCAGTTAACTTATCTGGCGGGCAAAAGCAAAGAGTTGCGATCGCTAGAGGCTTGATTCGCAACACCCCAATCTATATTTTTGATGATTGTTTTTCTGCTCTAGATTTTTCTACTGAACGTAAAATCCGCTTAGCTTTACGTGAAAGATTAGCAGATAAGACCGTAATTATTGTTGCTCAGCGGGTGGCGACTGTTATGGATTTGGATGAAATTTTTGTCTTAGAGATTGGACAATTAGAAGATCATGGTCCACATAAAGATTTACTCGGGCGGTCAAAAGTTTATCAAGAAATTATGCTATCACAGCTTGAAGTAGAAGAAGGAGTAGGATAATGGCAGCAGAAAAGAAAACAACTGATGGTCTGCCAAATGTAGAAAAGGGTACTGGTGGTGCAGGTAGAGTATCTGGTTTATTAAGTGAAGATAAGGCACAAGATACAAAGGGAACTTTGGCGCGCTTGCTGATCACATTAAAACCATTTGCAGGTCTTTTTATACTAGCGCTTATCTTAACTTTGATGGCGACTATCGCCTCGGTCTTAGCACCACGCTTAACCGGCCAAGTGATAACGCTAATTACCGAAACCTTGCTCAATCGAATTGGTTTAGATTGGCAAAGTGTTACCAGGCTAATTTCAATTCTAGCGACTTTGTATTTAGTTATTTTTGTTGCAACTTATGCAGCTAATCGTTTGATGGTTAGTGTTACTCAAAAAATTATTCGGTCTCTCCGTGTCCAAATGGATAAGAAAATTAATTTAGTACCACTTTCATTTTATGATCAAGTTTCTGTGGGTAATGTTTCTAGTTTATTGACCAATGATTTGGACAATATTGCTAACACGCTTCAAACAGGGCTTACTAGCTCTTTAAACGGCGTTATTACCATGATTGGTGTACTCATAATGATGTTTAGCATCAGTCCTTTATTGGCTTTATTTAGCGTGATTATTTTGCCTTTAAATACATGGCTCGTTTCTGTAATAGTCAGACGCTCAAAGCCCACTTTCCGTCAAGCTGCAAGTTATACAGGTCACTTAAATGGTGTTATTGAAGAGGCATATCAAGGTGCAGAAGTGATCAAAGCCTATGGCTTAGAGGAACAGTATAAAGAAGAAGTCAAAGAATGTAATCAGGCTTTATATGAAAAAGATTGGCGTTCAAGTTATGTAAGTTTCCTTGCACGACCAGCCGGTGATCTGATGGCAAATATTAATTACGCCATTATTTCTATATTGGGGGGCTGGCTAGTTATTACTGGTAGAATTCCGATTGGTGATTTTCAAGCATTTATCAGTTATGTTCATTTGTTTAGAGCACCATTTGGACAAATTTTAGGCATCTTTAATACAATTATGAGTGCACTAGCTTCTGCTGAACGAATTTTTGAGTTTTTAGATACAGATGAACAAGTAGAAACAGGTACAAAAGAGCTTGATCAAAACTTAGTTAAAGGCGACGTTGAATTTGACAATGTAACTTTCCGCTATGTAGAAGATCAGCCTTTGTTTGAAAATGTAAATATTGAAGCCGAAAGTGGCAAACAAATTGCAATTGTTGGTCAAACTGGCGCAGGTAAGACGACTTTGATTAATTTGCTCCTTCATTTTTATGAGCTAAATGGTGGTCAAATTCTTTTAGATGGAAAACCAACAACAGAGTATCAACGTTCTGAGCTTCGTAAAGCATTTTCTTTGGTTTTACAAGATACATGGTTATTTGCGGGTACAATTCGCGATAATATTGCTTATGGGGCTTCAATCAAGGATGGTGAAGAATTGTCTGCCGTTTCTGATCAAGATGTGGTGGCTGCAGCTAAACGTGCTCATGCTAATCATTTTATTGAACGTTTGCCTAATGGTTATGATACAGAAATAGTCGAAGGTGCAACTGGTTTAAGTCAAGGCGAAAAACAGCTATTAACTATCGCTAGAGCTTTAATTAAAAAAGCACCAATCACGATCTTAGATGAGGCGACTAGTTCAGTTGATACACGTACAGAATTACAAATACAAAAAGCTATGCATGAGCTTACGAGCAGCAATACTAGCTTTATTATTGCCCATCGTTTGAGTACGATTCGCAATGCAGATTTAATTTTGGTTATGGAAGATGGTCAAATTATGGAGCAGGGTAATCATAGAACACTGCTAGAAAAGAATGGTCTTTATGCAGAACTTTATCACGCAGGTTCAGCCAAT
>JAAYRJ010000189.1 GCA_012518845.1 Clostridiaceae bacterium | reverse complement strand
GAAAATATATGCAAATTACAGATCCAATTGCTGATATGCTTACGAGAATTCGTAATGCGGGGAGTGCAGGACACGAAACTTGCCAGGTACCTTCTTCTAAAATGAAACGTAGTATTGCTGATATCTTGTTAGCGGAAGGTTATATTAATGGCGTTGAATATAAAGAAGATAATAAACAAGGTGAATTAACAATCACTCTGAAATACTTTGAAGACAAACCTGTAATTGGTGGTATGAAAAGAATTTCCAAACCAGGTTTAAGAATTTATGCAAAAGCGGAAGAAGTTCCAACTGTTTTAGATGGGCTTGGCGTTGCACTAATTTCAACTTCACAAGGTATTATGACTGATAAAAATGCAAGAAATGCCGGTATCGGCGGGGAAGTCTTGGCATTTATTTGGTAATACAACTCTGAAAAGGCATTAAAATTTTTGATTTTTAATGTTGTAATCTTAAGAGCAGGAGGAAAATATGTCTAGAATAGGTAATATGCCGATTTCTATACCAGATGGCGTAGATGTTTCGGTTAAAGATAGTGTTATAAATGTCAAAAAAGGTAATGAAACCTTATCGCAGGAAATTCCTGAAGGTATTTCAGTTGAGATTGAAGATAAAGAAGTTTTAGTTAAACGTCTAGATGATTCAAAACATTATCGTTCTCTACACGGATTAATTCGTTCTTTAATAAACAATATGATGGTAGGATTAACGACCGGTTTTAGTAAAACTTTGGAAATAAATGGAGTAGGCTATAGAGTTCAACAACAAGGTAATAAACTTGTGATGAATTTAGGTCTATCTCACCCAACTGAAATTGAAGCACCAGAGGGTATTACTTTTGAAGTAGATGGTCAAAACAAGATTGTCGTAAAAGGCGCTGACAAACAATTGGTTGGTGAAATTGCTGCTAAGATCAGATCGAAGAGAATTCCTGATGCTTACAAAGGCAAAGGTATTAAGTATGATTATGAAATCTTACGTCTCAAAGAAGGCAAGACTGGTGCTTAATTAGGAAAGGATGATAGACGATGATAAAAAAAGTAAATAAAAATAAAATTCGTCAACGTAAACATGCTAGAGGTCGTAAAAATTTAGTTGGCACTCCTGAACGTCCAAGACTTAGCGTATTTAGAAGCCTTTCACATATTTATGCTCAAATAATTGATGATCAAAATGGACATACCCTTGTTTCTGCATCATCACTTGATTCTGAAATAAAGGATCAGGTTAAGAGCACAAGCAATTGTGAAACAGCTAAATTAGTTGGAGAACTTGTTGCCAAAAGAGCGTTAGACGAAAATATAGAAAATGTTATTTTCGATCGTAGTGGTTATATCTATCATGGTAGAGTTGCTGCTTTAGCAGATGGTGCCAGAGAAGCTGGTTTACAGTTCTAAAGAGGAGAAATTTGAAATGAGTGAACAACAGAACATTAATGAAAATATGAAAAACAATCCTCAGGCTAGTGAACGTGGTAATCGCCGTGAAGATCGTCGAGACAGACGCCGTGAGGATGGCAGAGGAAGAAAACGTCAACAAAGACAACGCCGTGAAGATGACGGTATTCAAGATAGAGTAATCCATATAGGTAGGGTTGCAAAAACTGTCAAGGGTGGTAGAAATATCCGTTTTACCGCAATAGTTATTGTTGGTGATGGTAAGGGTAAAGTAGGCAAAGGTATGGGTAAAGCTGCTGAAATACCTGATGCAATTCGAAAAGGTAGAGATGAAGCTAAACGTAATATGATTCAAGTTAGTCTTGCTGAACATACTATCCCACACGAAATTACTGGTGTCTTTGGTGCAGGTAAGGTTCTTTTGAAACCTGCTGCTGAAGGTACAGGTGTTATTGCTGGTGGTCCAGTTCGAGCTATTTGTGAATTAGCAGGAATCCAAGATATTAGAACCAAATCACTTGGCTCTAACAATCCAAATAATGTTGCAAATGCCACATTACAGGGTTTAGAATCTTTGTTATCCCCAAAAGCAGTTGCAAGAAAACGTGGAATCTCAGTTGATGACCTTTAGTTTGGAGGAAAAAATGTCAAAGTTAAAAATTACTTTAAAACGTAGTTTGTCTGGTAGCAATAAAAAGCAATTAGCTACGGCAAAAGCTTTAGGCTTAAATAAAATTGGACAAACTGTAGAAAAAGAAAATAACGCTTCAACTAAAGGAATGATTCAAGTAATATCTCATTTAGTTACGGTGGAAGAAGCTTAGGAGGAAAATCATGCAATTAAACACTTTAAAATCTGCACCTGGCGCAACTAAAAAAAGAAGTCGCAAAGGTCGTGGTAAAGGAAGTGGCAATGGTAAGACTGCTGGACGGGGCCACAAAGGTCAAAATGCCAGATCAGGTGGTGGTGTTCGCCCACAATTTGAAGGTGGACAAATGCCATTATATAGACGTTTACCTAAACGTGGTTTTAACAATAAAAGATTTGCTAAACATTATCACGAGATAAATGTCGAAATGCTTAATAAATTTGAAGACGGTGCAATAGTTGATGAAGAAATGATTCGTCAGTCAGGCGTCTTAACAATTCCTAAAGTTAATGATGGTATTAAAATTTTAGGACGCGGTGAATTAAGCAAAAAATTGACTGTTCGTGCCAATGCTTTTACTAAATCTGCTAAAGAAAAAATAGAAAATGCAGGTGGCACGGTAGAGGAGGTTTAACATGGGTAGTATGTTAGAAACACTCCGCAATGCCTTTAAAATTCCAGATTTAAGAAAAAGGATTGGGTTTACTGTACTGATTATGTTAATTTACAGACTCGGTACAGCTATTCCTGTTCCAGGCATTAGTGTCGAAGCATTTACTGAGTTTTTTAACCGGTTAGGTCAATACGGTAGTTTTATGGAAACAATTACTGGTGTGACTTTAACAGGGCAAACAGTACGGGCAGTGCCAATATTTGTTTTAGGCATACAGCCTTATATTAATGCATCGATTATTATGCAACTTCTGACTTTTGCTATACCTGCATTACAAAGATTATCTGAAGAAGGTGAAGAAGGTCGGAAGAAAATTCAAAAAATAACACGTTTTGTAACGGTCGGTTTAGCATTATTAATGTCTACGGCTTACTGGTATTCAACCAGAACAGCAGGCGTAAGTGTCTTGCCGCCAGTACTAAATGCTTTAGTTGTTATTTTAAGCTTTACTGCTGGTTCATCTTTTATAATGTGGCTAGGTGAGCAAATTAATGATCGTGGAATTGGTAATGGAATTTCAATGATTATTTTCACAGGTATAATTAGTGGTTTTCCAAATAATGTCATTAGTGTGTATTATAGCTTTATGAAGTGGAGTCAAAGTAGTACAATATTGGCTATTTTGGGTGTGCTTTTAGTTATTTTTGTATTCGTTGCTATGATAACATTGGTTGTATATATACAATCTGCTGAACGTCGCATACCTGTTCAATATGCAAAAAAAGTTATTGGTCGTAAAATGTATGGAGGGCAAAGCACATATTTGCCAATCAAAGTCAATCAAAGTGGTGTTTTACCAGTAATTTTTGCTGTATCCGTTTTGATGATGCCATCAACTCTAGTTTCATTATTTGGGTTTGATGGAAAAGTGGCACAATTCTTTTTGAATTTTTCTAATAATCCATTATATTACTTAATTTATGCTTTCTTGATCTTTGCCTTTACATTCTTCTATTCATCTATTTCTTTCAATCCGGATGAAATAGCAAGTCGTTGGCAAAAAGATGGTGGTTTTATCCCAGGCATTAGACCTGGACGTTCAACCTCAGCTTTTATCAGACAAACTTCGCGCCGTCTCTTGTGGTTTGAGGCTTTGTTTTTAGTATTTATTGTTCTTTTCCCAAGTGTTCTGAGTTTATTAACAGACTCTATGCAGAATATCTCGCTTGGTGGAACATCGATTCTAATTGTTGTTGGTGTAGCGATGGATATAATCACTCAATTAGAGAGTCAGTTAATGATGCGACATTATAAAGGTTTTTTAGATTAATCTATCTCAGACGGTTGCACTGCAACCGTCTTCTTTTTACATTCACTTCAAAAATGTACTATAATCATAAGATGTGTAAATTTGGTAACGAAATTATCCTGTGTATAAAAGATATTAGGAGATATTAGAGGGAGATTTTATGCAATTAGTTATTTTAGGTGCTCCAGGTGCTGGAAAAGGCACATTTTCACAAACTATCAAAAAGCATAAACAACTTAATCATATTGCAACTGGAGATATTTTTCGCAATCATATCCAAAAGGAAACAGACTTGGGTAAAATTGCTTCTACCTATATAAAAAACGGTGAACTTGTTCCAAATAATATAACTGATAATTTAATTTATTCTGAATTAAACAATGTCAAAAAGGACTTTATTTTAGATGGATATCCAAGAAATTTGCATCAAGCAAAAAAATTGGACGAAATATTAGATGAATTAAACATTTCATTAACAGCATGTGTTTCACTTTCCATTCCTTTGGAAGTAATTGTTGAACGATTAAGAGGTAGAGTGATTTGTTCTAATTGTGCATACAGTTATAATTTGAAAACAGCCCCTACAAAAATCGAAGGAATTTGTGACAATTGTGGAGGCAAATTAGTTCAGCGTAAGGATGATAGCCCAGAAATTGTAACACATAGAATTAAAACTTATGAGAGAGAAACAGAACCTGTAATAAACTACTATAAAGAGCAGGGCAAGTTATTAGAAATAGATTGTGGAACAGTTGACCTAGTTACTCAATCAGATGAAATTTTTGATTTATTATTAGAGAGAGAAGCAAGAGCATGATAATTCTTAAAAGTCAGGAAGAGATTGATTTAATAAAAGAAGCATGTGAAATTACTAGCTCTTGTTATGAGATTGTAGAACAAGCAATAAAGCCTGGAATTAGCACTTTTGAAATAGATCAACTAGTGTATGACCATATCATTTCTCAAGGGGCTACACCTGGATTTTTGAATTATGGTGAACCACCGTTTCCTGGTTCTGTATGTATTTCAATTAATGAAGAAGTTGTACATGGCATTCCAAAAAAAGATCGTTTTCTTAAAGATGGCGATATTGTGTCTGTAGATTTAGGTGCGAAATATAAAGGTTACCATGGTGATTCAGCTAGAACATATCTTGTGGGTGAAGTGAAGAGTACTTGGCAAAAACTTGTTAGAGTAGCTGAAGAAGCCTTTTGGCAAGGAATGAAACAAGTTAAAAAAGGAAACCGTTTAGGCGATATTGGTCATGCTGTCCAAAACTACACTGAAAAACACGGTTTTGCTGTAATTAGAGAATTAACAGGACATGGTATTGGGGCAGCTTTACATGAAGATCCTAATTTATTAAACTACGGAAAAAAAGGACGCGGGGTCAGGTTAGAAGTAGGCATGGTAATGTGTCTTGAGCCTATGATTACCGAGGGTAATCACAGCATTATTCTTGCAAATGATCAATGGACGATTTTAACAAGAGACAAAAAAGCTGCTGCACATTATGAAAACACCTTTGCGATTACAGAAAATGGTGTTGAAATTCTAACATTGACAGCTGAAGAGCGTAAAAAGTATGCTAATGAACTTACTGAGCTTAAGGCAACGAAATGGTGATCACTTAATTTGTGAAGGAATTCTATAGCATGTCTAAAATAAAATTTGTTGAAGCTAACGGTGACGTTTCTTTTAGAGAGTTAGACTCTAGTGTTCTTCAAGACTTCCAGCTACAGAAGAAACTACTATACACAATGAAATTGGCGAGGGCTTTTGAAGAAAAAGCAAATGAATTATACGCAACTGGGTTTATTCATGGCACTCTTCATTTAGGCATTGGCCAAGAAGCTGCTGCTATTGGTAGTACAGCCGCTATGGCATTAGAGGACAAAATCTTAATTACCCATAGAGGACATCTTGAAGCCATTGGTAAAGGAATGTCTATTGCCTCAATGTTTTCAGAACTTTTGGGTAAAGAATCTGGTGCTTCAAAAGGATATGGTGGATCAATGCATATGATTGATCCTACAAAGGGTATTTTACATGCAAATGGAATTGTTGGTGCTAATGCACCATTATCTTGTGGCATAGCTCTAGCACTAAAGAAACAAAAAAAAGTTGCGATTGCAACATGCTATCTAGGTGATGGTGCTATGAATGAAGGTGCATATTCGGAATCTTTAAATTTGGCATCACTCTGGAAACTGCCTGTTGTATTTGCAACTGTGAATAACAAATATGGAATGTCTACACCAATTCATAAATCTCATGCAAATACAGATCTAGCACAGCGAGGAATAGCATTCAATTTACCCACGATAGACATAGATGGAAATTGTGTCTTAACAGTTTGCTCTGCAATGAAGTTAGCACGAGAATTTGCATTAAAAAATCAGCCAGTGATCTTGATTCTCAATACATATCGTATTTCTGGTCACTCGCGTAGTGATAAAAATCGTTATAGGGAAGATTCAGAAATATTAGACTGGAAAAAACGTTGTCCTATAAAAAGATTAGAAAATTCATTGCTAGAACAAAAACAAATCAATCAAGTAGATATAGAAAAGATAGATCTTAAGATTAAAAACGAAATAAATTCTGCTGTTCAAGCTGCACAATTGTCAGAATTAGCAAAGGAAATCCAATGGTAAGAAAACTAAGCATCAGACTGGCATTACGTGAAGCAATGCGTCAAGAAATGGAGAATGATGAGACAGTTTTTATAATGGGTGAAGATGTTGGTGTATACCAAGGTGTTAATCAGGTGACTGGCAACCTTGTATATGAATTTGGTTCTGAACGAGTCATGGATACCCCAATTTCAGAAACAGCTTTTCTAGGTGCAGCTGTAGGTGCAGCAATGCAAGGACTAAAGCCAATAGTGGAATTGCAAGTTGCAGATTTTATTAGTGTTTGTCTGGATCCATTACTCAATCAAGCAGCAAAAATTCGCTTCATGTCTGGTAACCAGATAAATGTACCCATGGTCTTAAGAGCTGCATTTGGAGCTGGCTTGGGCGCAGCGGCTCAACATTCACAATCTTTGGAAGCTTTTTTCTGCCATATTCCTGGAATAAAAGTTGTTATGCCGGCTACTGCCTATGACGCAAAAGGTCTTCTTATTTCATCTATCAGAGATACGGAGCCAATAGTTTTTTTAGAACCTCGTGCTCTTTATAGTGATGAAAGCAAAGTACCTATAATGCCCTATACAATTCCGCTAGGTAAAGCTGATGTAAAAAGAAAAGGTAAAGATATTAGTATTATTACCTATGGTAGTATGTTACCAGTTTGTTTAGAATTATCATTTATTTTAGAAAAAAATTACCAAATTGATTGTGAGGTAGTTGACCTTCGTTCTTTACAGCCACTTGATACAGATGCAATTTTAAATAGTGTTGCCAAGACTAAGCGAGTTATCATTGTTCATGAAGCAGTTCAATTTGCAGGATTTGGAGCAGAAATTGCTGCTCATATTTCACAAACAGATCTCATTTATGAATTAAAGTCGCCTATTCGTAGAGTTGGTGCTAAATTTACACCAATTCCATTTGCAAAGCATTTAGAAGAGTCAACTTTACCTCAGTTAAAAAATTTACTAACTGAAATACTTGCAATGTTTGAACTGACATAATATGATAAAAATGCTGTCACTGTAGCAAATAATGATAATGAAAGGAGAAAGATAATGGCAAAAGAAGAATTAATAGAAACCAAGGGTGAAGTTATAGAAACTTTACCAAACACTTTATTTCGGGTGCGTTTAGAGAATGGACATGAAGTTACCGCTCATTTGTCTGGTAAGTTGCGCCAACATTATATTAAGATTTTGACCGGTGACCAAGTTACAGTAGAGTTAACTCCATATGACTTGTCTAAAGGCAGAATAACTTGGCGTGGTAAATAATAAGTTGTAAGACTTAGAAATTTTATATGAAATCTCTAAATATAATTTTTAAGAAGAGAATAATAATTAGTAATCATTTTCACTAAAATCAAAAAAGACTTGCTTTTTTTTTTGTAATCTGATAGAATGTTTCAGCGTCGCCTTTAAAGAGGCAATTTTTTGTTGCTAAAAGAAAGGGTAGTAAGATGAAAGTAAAACCATCGGTAAAACCGATCTGTGAGAAATGTAGAGTCATTAAACGCAAGGGTAGAG